>JBBPYT010000195.1:0-5405 GCA_038199665.1 Hyphomicrobiales bacterium | reverse complement strand
GTGAGCTTGTATCGGGGCATTCCTGGATTCATGCCTGGGTGAGGCGTAGCCCTGCGTGCAGGCGCGTACCGCGTAGGAAATCCTCCGCCGGCAACGCCGCCCTGCCGGCCCGCTGAAGTTGGATGAGGGCGACCGCGCCTTCGGCGCAGGCAACCGTTGGCCGTCCGTCCACAACGGTTCCGGCGAGGCCCTCGGCCTCGCTGATCTTGGCGCGCAAAACCTTGACGCGCTCTGGGCCGTGGCCGAGATCCACCTCGAAGAAGGCACCGGGAAAGGGGGACAAACCACGGATCTGGTTGGCGACGGCGCGAGCCGAGCGGTTCCAGTCGATCCGGCATTCCGCCTTGTCGATCTTTTGCGCATTGGTCACGCCGTCCTCGGCCTGCGGCGTGAACACCAGCGTGCCGCGGCCGAGGGCGGCGACGGCGCGGCCCATCAGGTCGGCCCCGATCGGCGCCAAGGCATCATGCAGCTCGCCCGCCGTCATCTCGGCGGTGATCGGCAGCCGCTCGACCATGGCCACCGGCCCCGTGTCGAGCCCGGCCTCCATCCGCATGACTGAAACGCCGGAAACCATATCCCCCGCCATGATGGCGCGCTGCATCGGAGCGGCACCTCGCCAGCGCGGCAGGATCGACGCATGAAGATTGAGGCAGCCCAGACGCGGCGCTTCGAGAAGCTCGGGCGGCAGGATCATGCCATAAGCGACCACCACGGCAAGATCGACATCCAGTGCCCGGAAAACCGAAATAGCCTCTTCGTCCCGCAGCCGCCTAGGATGGAACACGTCGAGACCCAATCGGCTGGCCAGAGCATGAACGGGCGAGGGTTTCTGCGTCATGCCGCGACCGCCCTGCGCGGGAGCCCGGGTGTAGACGGCGACGACCTCATGGTCTTGGCCGACCAGCTCGCTCAGGGTCGGAACCGCGAAGGCCGGCGTTCCCATGAAAACGACACGCATGACCGGGCGCGCGCCTTCAGGCGGTGGATTCGGGCTGGCGCGGCGGTTTGCGTTCACGCACCAGCCTCTCGCCTTCGCGCGGGTTGAAAGGCCGCCCTTCTTCGGCCGCCTTGCGGGCGGCCTTGGTAAACTTGCGCAGGACGCGCTCGCGCTTCAGGCGCGAAATGTGGTCCACGAAAAGGATGCCGTTGAGATGATCGATCTCATGCTGGAGCGCGATCGCGAGGACACCGTCGGCGTCCAACTCGCATTCGGCGCCGTCGCGATCGCGAAAGCGCACGCGAACCCGCTCGGCCCGCTCGACCTCCTCGTAATAGTCGGGGATCGACAGGCAGCCTTCCTCATACAGGACTCGCGCCGGCGACGCCGAAACGATCTCCGGGTTGACGAGAGCGAGAGGGCGCGGCGCTTCGTCCTTGCCGGCGGTGTCGAGCACGACCGCACGCCGCAAAACCCCGATCTGCACGGCCGCAAGGCCGATGCCCGGCGCGTCGTACATGGTCTCCAGCATGTCATCCAGCAACGAGCGGATCGACGCGTCGACGACGGCGACGGGTTCGGAGGTCATCCGCAATACGGCGTCGGGGATGGTGATGATCGGGCGAACGGCCATGGACGACTCTGAGGAAGCAACCGACTTGAGATAAGCGTGGGCTGAGGTCGGGTCAAATCACTGGTCCCGCCGACGCCACGCCGCAGATGTCAGGCGACAGCCTAGAGCCGCGGACGAGGTCTATGGGCGCCGCCGATTCTCACCCTTGGTCTCAGCCATGCAAGCGCGTCTCCACCAGGCGCGCGCGCCGCCGCCGCAGCCGCCAAGCGGCGGCGTGAGTAGCGCCCCAGCCGGCCAAGAGACCGGCGATCCCGGCGAGCAGGCCGGCGGAGGTCACCGGCACTGCCGGTTGGAAATCGGCATAGGCCTGCCTGGCTAACCGAGGGTCGAAGTCTTCCAGCAAAACGACATATTGGGACACTGGGCCCGAGCGCGCGAAGGCGGCCTGTTGCCTTTCCAGCCGCTCTTCTCTCGCCACCGTCGATTCAAGATCGGACCCGCGCTCCTGCGCGAGCTGATCCGGATTGGCGCGAAGCCGCGCGATGCCCTGGTCTCGGTCGAGGGACAAGCGCCCCGACTCCGTGTCGAACTCGGCGATGATCGTCTTGAGTTCGTCGACGGCGCCACCCAGCCGCTGTCGATATTGCTGCACATATTCGGGCAGCTGGGAGGCGATTACGGCAAGCCCGAGGCCGACCGCCGCCGCACATCGCCTCGCCAGCATTATTCCTCCCGCCGTCCAGGACCATGGCGCGACACCACGCTACACCATTTCCGAACGGACGGGGCACCGCGTCACGGGGTCGGCGCTGCGGCTGCCAGCAGTCCCTTCCGCTTCAGTTCGGCCCAAAGCGCATCCGGCACATGGGTTTCGAGATCGGCGACGTTGGCGCTGATTTCCTTCGCGTTCTCAGCACCGAGCAGGACCGAAACCACGGCCGGGTGCAGGAATGCGAAGCGCAGAGCCGCCTGGCGAATCGAGACGCCATGCGCCTTGCAGACGGTCTCGATCTCGCGCACGCGCGCCAAGATCTCTGGAGAGGCGTCGGAATAATTGTATTTAGCGCCCGGAACGGCACCCGTCGCCAGAATACCGGAATTGAAGACGCCGGCCAGCATGATCCCGATCTTTTTGTCTTGCGCGAGCGGCAGGAAGCTGTCCAGAGCCGGTTGTTCAAGCAGCGAATAGCGCCCCGCCAGCAGCATGACGTCGAAATCGCCGGCCTTGGCGAAGCGCTCGCACATCTCGGCTTCGTTGAGTCCCACTCCGATGGCCTTGACGGTCCCCTCGCCGCGCAGGCGATCGAGGGCCTTGTAGGCGCCGCCCATGGCTTCGGCGAAGCGGGTTTCCACATCGCTAACCCCGTGCGTCCACACATCGCAATCATGGATCAGCAGGATGTCGAGGCGGCCGAACCCGGTCCGGAGCAGCGACTGTTCCACCGAACGCATGGTGCCGTCGTAGGAGTAATCGAACTGGGCGCGGTGCGGAAAGCCGCCCGCGAAGCCGGGGGAGATCACGTCGGCCCGCGGTTTCGCGACCGGGGTAAACGGGTCCATCCAACGGCCGATCTTGGTCGAAATCACCAGGTCTTCGCGAGGCTTGTCGCGCAGGGCCGCCCCGATCCGCGCTTCCGCCAAACCATTCCCGTAGTGGGGTGACGAGTCGAAGAGTCTGATCCCGTCCGCATAGGCGGTGCGCACAGTGTTCTGGGCATCGGCTTCGGCGAGCTTCTTGAACAAGTCGCCCAGAGGCGCGGATCCGAAACCGATCTCGCTGAACCGCAAGCTGGCGCCCGCACGCGTCTTGAACTCCCTGAATTTCACGATCCTGGTCCTCCCGCCTTCGGCGGCTCGTCGCGTAGCCGAGCAAGCCCATTCGGCAGCATTGTCGCCGCGCGATCTGCGCCCGAGTTGCTTCAAGGGCATCGCGGCTGTCAAGGCCGCCATCACGACTGGACGATCGCAAGCTATAGCCGGCAACCCTCCAGGGGCACAATCAACGGGGGAGTTTCGGGAGACCTCGAAATTTCCTCGTCTCCCTTCGGCGGCGCCGAAACATAATCCAAGCTCGACAGTTCTCCGCCTGAACCCGCCGCGAATGTGCGAATCCGGCTTGCGCACCTGCAACGAAGGGTAGGCAGGATAGGCACCTTGAGCCTGCTCCGCATTTTCTCGATGGCGAGCCTCAGGCGACTGACCGGCAGCCTGCGTCTGCGTGGACGAGCGGCGTTGGATAGGCTAGCACGAGAAACCAACCGAAGCTGGCAACGCGTTCGAGAGGGTGGCCATCCATGAACGACCTCGATCAATTGTGCATCAACACGATCCGCACCCTTTCGATCGACGCGGTCCAGAAGGCCAATTCCGGGCATCCCGGAGCCCCGATGGGCATGGCGCCCGTCGCCTACAAACTCTGGACGGAGCACCTCCGCTTCGACCCGAAGCATCCGATCTGGCCGAACCGCGACCGGTTCATCTTGTCCGCCGGCCATGCCTCGATGCTGCTGTATTCGCTGTTGCATCTGACCAAGGTCGAGGCGGTCAACGCGGAATATGAGCCGTTGAACAAAGTCTCGGTGTCGATGGACGACTTGCAGCACTTCCGGCAACCCGGTAGCACCACTCCCGGTCACCCCGAATATCATCTCACCACCGGCGTCGAAGCTACGACGGGCCCTCTGGGCCAAGGCGTCTCGATGAGCGTCGGCATGGCGATCGGGGAAAAGTGGCTGGCGAGCCGGTACAACAAACCCGATTTCACCGTCATGGACTACAACATCTACGCCTTGTGCAGCGACGGCGAGATGATGGAGGGCATTGCCAGTGAAGCAGCCTCGCTCGCCGGCCACCTCAAGCTCGACAATCTGTGCTGGATCTACGATTCCAACGAGGTCACCCTCGACGGTCCGGCGTCCTGGACGTTCAGCGAGGACGTGGCGACCCGTTTCCTGGCCTATGGCTGGAACGTGGTCAACGTGCGCGATGCCAATGATCTCAAGGAGGTCGAGGCAGGCATTCAAGCCTTCCTCACCGAGAAGTCGCGCCCCACCATGATCGTCGTCGACAGCCACATCGGCTATGGCTCGCCGCACAAGCAGGATAGCTCGAAGTCGCATGGCGAACCGCTCGGCGAGGAAGAAGTCAGGCTCACAAAGCGCAACTATGGCTGGCCCGAGGACGCCCAGTTTCTCGTTCCGGAGGGCGTTTACGAACATTTCGCCTCAACCTTCGCCAAGCGCGGAGCGGAGCTCCGCGATGCCTGGCAGGCGATGTTTGCCCGCTATCGGGCGACGCATCCGGAACTCGCGGCCGAGTTCGACGCCATGGAAAGGCGCGAAGTGCCTAAAGCCGCGCTGGATGCGATCCCCAGCTTCCCGGCCGACGAAAAAGGCATGGCAACCCGCGAGTCTGCGTCTAAGGCCGAGAACGCGATCGCGCCGCTCTATCCTTGGCTGATCGGCGGCTCCGCCGACCTCGACAGCTCGACCAAGACCAAGCAGACCTTTGCCGGGGCCGGCGATTTCAGCGCAACGGACCGATCGGGCAAGAACCTGCATTTTGGCGTGCGCGAACATGCGATGGGGGCGATCTGCAACGGCTTGTCGCTGTCCAAGATCAGATCCTATGGTGCGACCTTCCTCATCTTCTCGGACTACCTGCGCCCGACCTTGCGCCTGGCGGCACTCATGGAACTGCCGACGATCTTCGTCTTCACGCACGATTCCATCGGCGTCGGAGAGGACGGGCCGACTCATCAGCCGGTGGAGCATATCCCGAGCCTGCGGGCCATCCCCGGGCTCTTGACCATGCGTCCGGGTGACGCGAACGAAGCCGCCGAGACTTGGCGCGTCGTGCTGGGCCTGAAGCATCAGCCTTCGGCACTTATCT
>JBBPYT010000194.1:0-17406 GCA_038199665.1 Hyphomicrobiales bacterium | reverse complement strand
GATGGCGCCGATCTCGGCATCGTTCACGACCAGGTAGTCGAGATGCGGCAGGCAGGGCCGGGCCAGCGCCGCAATCCGGTCGACCTCGACGGTCGCCAGTTCGAGGTTGGTCAGCAGGCCTGCGGCACGGGCTGCGGCAAGAACGGTCACCCAGCCGTTCGGGTCGGCTCCCCAGGGCGAATCCATGCGGCGATGCACTCCGGGTAGGCCGAGGTGGAGGATGTGTCCCGACGTCGCACCGAAGTCGAAATGGTCGGGCGTGAGAAGGGCACTCGCGCCCTCGTCGAAAATGTGGGTGCGCCGTCCGGAGCGCTTCGAACTATAGGCGTCGGTGGCGTGTGTCCTCGCCTCTCCGGTCACCGCCAATTGGGCATGGCGCACGCCATGCCGTTCGGCTTCCTCACGCAGGAATCTGCCCTCTTCGTCGTCGCCGACGAGACCGATCGTCTCGACCGGCATGTCGGGATCGAGCTTGCGCATGTCGACAGCGAAGTTGCAGGCCGAGCCGCCGCCGCGTACTTCGAGCCCGCTCGAAGGGATCGACATGTCCTCTTCGGGCCAGAATTCGACCGTCCGGTTGCGATCGACGCACCAGCAGCCCCCGGTGACGAAGCCACGCCTTCCGCTCACGACGGCCCTCCTGCTTCACGCACCGCCGACCTCAACCCCGTTTCAGGACGGCTTCGGTGATGAGGTTGTCGTCCTCGAACGCACGCAGCGGCTTCCACCCTTCCTTCTGCAACTCGCCATGATAGGCCTTCACGGCCTCCTCCGGACTGATGGCGCCGTCCGCCACCTGACGCATCATGAAGACCATGGCGCGCGGCAACTCCGCGAGATTGATCTTGCGCCCGAAAAGCGCAACACGCGCGCCGTAGCGCTCTGCCTGATGCAACAGCTCGAAGCAGTCGCGCGTCGTCCCGGAACCCCCGCCAAGCACGCCGACGATGAGGCTCGGGTCGAAGGAGGTCAGTTCCTCCATCGCCTTCGGCCCATTGAAGGGGATCTTGAGGAACTGCGGCCGCTCGGCTTCGGTCAGGCCGGCAAGGCAGCGCAGGATCACGTCGTTGACGAAGAACGGAACCTGGTCGGGCGTGATACCGCACGCGACGTTCGGATTGAACACTTCGAGAAAATATTTGAATCCCAGCAATTCGGCGTCGCGCCGGAATTCGGCGAAGGCCAGCAGCGAGGCGTGATCGGCATCCAGATCGTTGTTGAACGTGATCGAGTAGAGGCCGAGATCCGTGCCCATGATCTCGCCCCCCGGCCCGGCTGGCCGATGCATGACGTGCGCCAGCGAGGCGGATCGGAAAGGCCGCGAAGGCTCCTTGTTGTAGTTCGCGCCGCGGCACACCCACACGTCCGTCGTGTCGTTCGCCCGGATGGCGGGCTTTACCCCGCGGTTGCGAAAGACGCCCCGCCTCGCCAGCTCTTCGAGATTGGAGGCCGACAGCAGTATGATGTCCACAATGTCCTGCTCGATGACGAGGGCCACCTCGTCGAGGAACTCGGGCCGGGTTCTGTAGCGCGTCCAGTTTCCGTCCTTGTCCCGTTTGGGGCCCGTGGACGTCAGGCTCGGCCCCATATCGCCGTCCTTGGCATCGGCGATGACGAAATCGGCCCTGGTGTAGTTGCCGGCGCGGATGCGAGCGAGCTTGTCGTCGAGACGCGTCATGGGTTCTCCTTGGGCGGATTATCGCCAAGTGACAGGCCGCACGCGAGGCCTTCTTGACGACAGTGTTTTGGCGGGTCAGCGCGAGTCAATCTGCAAGCCAAGCCATCGATCGATGGCTCCTAAGATGTGCTTTTGCTCTTCGGGGGTCAGTTCCCTTCCCGGCGCTATTCCGTACCACTTGGAAAGGCAACTTCGACAGCACGTGGCCGTCGCATGTTGAGCCACGAACACGGGATGTCCGCGGAAGGGTGTCTGTTTTCCGTCGTTGATCGGTTCCGCAGCCGCAAGTCGCTCGGCAACGAACCCGCGTGCATGGGACAAGATCGTCTCCCGCCCCTTGGCCTCGAGGTAATCCCGCTCGCGCGTACTGAGTTTGAAGCGCCGCCGGAACGCAGAATTCGAAAGTTGAGCGAAGACCGCGTCCAGATCCTTAGTCGACATGCGTACCGATGAAGGTTCCGGTCGCCTGGCCCAGAGGCATTACTTCGATGCGGTTGACGTTGACGTTTTCCGGCAACGCGTGGCAAGCAAAAATCGCCTCGGCAATATCTTCGGGCTCCAAAGGCTCATAAGACCACTGAGGCTCCGCAACCGATCTCACGGCTCCCTTCGTGCGCACGAGATTGAACTCCGTGCGGACCGATCCTGGTTCGACCAAGGTGATGCGGATTCGCTTGCCAAGAACGTCCCGCCTCAATCCGCGCGAAAGGTTGACCGCAAAGGCCTTTGTGCCGCCATAGACCGTGCTGCCGAGAGGGTAGCTACCGGCAATCGATCCCAGGTTGAAAATGTGCCCACGGTTCCGTTCGATCATGCCGCGCAGGATCGAATTCGTGACATAGAGGAGCCCTTTGATATTCGTGTCGATCATGCGATCCCAATCGTCCGGATCGGAACCCGGCATCTCGGTGGGCCCGAGCCCCAGACCGGCATTGTTGACGAGCACGTCGATTGCATTGAAACCGCTCGGCAAGGAGCCCAGGGCGGCTTCAACTTCCGACCTATTCCTTACATCGAGCTGCAAAACATGGCACGCCGGTCCGATTTCTTGCCTCAAAACTTCCAACCGGTCGATCCTTCGTCCTGCGGCAACGATCTTGGAGCCGGCCGCCGCGAAACGACGGGCGACCGCGTTGCCGATGCCGGATGTAGCTCCCGTGACAAGAACAACCTTCGGCTGAGCTTCCATCGTCCTCTCCGGCTTGCTTCATCGGAACCCTAGAGGCTCAGATGCCCCTTCCCTTGCGGAACTCTCGATGGCTTTGCACGAAAGGCCGGACGATAGGAGGAAATCTCGCATGGATGACCTGACCCGAAGACTCGACCGCTGCTATACGGGTGCGATCTGGGACGTAATGCGCGAAATGGCGCTGACCCATTGCGTCCTGCCGCGCGAAATCCGTGCCATCGACCCCGAAACACGGGTGGCCGGCCGCGTCTTCACGGTAAACGGGCGCCCCGACGTGACACTGACGGCGCACCAGAGCCTGCTGCTGTGGACCGAGTTTCTCAGCGTCGCTCCGGTGGACCATGTGGTGGTGTGCCAACCGAAGGACGACATGCGGGCCCTCATGGGCGAGCTTTCGGCCGAAACGCTGCAGTCGCGTGGCGTGCGCGGCTACATCGTCGATGGCGGCAGCCGCGATAACACCTTCATCCGCAAGATCGGCTTCCCGGTCTTCGCCCGCTTCCAGAGCCCGCGCGACGTCGTCGCCGCTTGGCGCCCCGAAGCCTACAGGAAACCGATCAGAATCGGCGACGTCGAGGTCGAGACCGCCGACTACGTCCTGGCCGACATCGACGGCATCGTCGTAATCCCCGGAGCGGTGGCCGAGACCGTGGTGTCGCGCGTCGAGGAGGTGATGGCGACCGAGAACCAGGTCCGCAAAGCCATCCTGGGCGGCATGGACCCCAGGGAGGCCTATCTGCAATTCGGCAAGTTTTGATCGCCCTTCGCAGGGATTCGGAATGCGGCCCAGGAGTCGCTTCCGACCTCGATCACACGTCCAGATTGGCCACGCTCAGCGCGTTCTCCTGGATGAATTCGCGCCGCGGTTCGACGACATCGCCCATCAGCTTGACGAACATGTCGTCGGCTTCGTCCATCTCCTTGATCTTGACCTGCAGCAGCGAACGGACGTTGCGGTCGAGCGTGGTCTCCCAAAGCTGCTCCGGGTTCATTTCTCCCAGGCCTTTGTAGCGCTGGAGATGGCTGATGCCCTTGCCGCCCGCCGCCATCACGGCTTCGACGAGCGCGCTCGGCCCCGCCACGGCCGTCGTGTCGGCCTTGCGAACGAACAATGCCGGCTGGCCGTAGATCTCGCCCAAGGCGGCGCCATTCTCGTCAAGCCGCCGCGCTTCCGCCGATGCCAGTAGCCCGGCATCCAGCACCGCCGCGTCGCGCACGCCGCGCAACGTGCGGGTGAACACATAGCCGCCGTGCTCGATGTACCCCTCCCAGCCCCGCTCCGTCTCCTCGGCAAGCGTATTGAGCCGCCCGGCGATCAGTTCCGCCAGCGTCGCGGCCTCGTCCTCGCCGATCACCGACAACGGCTTGAGGCCGCCCGCGATGGCCGTCTGTTCCACCACCACGCGGTCGTAGCGATTGTGCAGTTGCGCCAGGATGGCGCGGATCAGGCGGGCCTGTTCGACGGCCGCACGCAGGTCGCCCCGCGCCCGCTCTTCGCCTGTGCCGAGCCGCAGCACGGCGCCGTCGAGGCCGTTCTCGGTCAGGTAGTCCTCGCGCGCCCGCTCGTCCTTGAGATATTGCTCGGACTGCCCGCGCTTGACCTTGTAGAGTGGCGGCTGCGCGATATAAATATGGCCACGCTCAATCAGTTGCGGCATTTGCCTGAAAAAGAACGTCAGCAGCAGCGTGCGGATGTGGGAGCCGTCCACGTCGGCATCGGTCATGATGATGATCTTATGATAGCGGAGCTTGTTCGGGTTGAAATCGTCCCGTCCGATGCCTGTGCCGAGCGCCGTGATCAGCGTGCCGATCTCCTGGCTGGACAGCATCTTGTCGAAGCGGGCCCGCTCCACGTTCAGGATCTTGCCGCGCAGTGGCAGAACAGCCTGATATTCGCGGTTGCGGCCCTGCTTGGCCGAGCCGCCGGCCGAATCGCCCTCGACCAGGAAGAGTTCCGCCAACGCCGGGTCGCGCTCCTGGCAGTCGGCGAGCTTGCCGGGCAGGTTGGCGACGTCGAGCGCCCCCTTGCGCCGCGTGAGCTCGCGAGCCTTGCGGGCCGCTTCCCGGGCTGCGGCAGCCTCCGCGACCTTGGCGGCGATGATCTTGCCGTCCGCCGGATGTTCTTCGAACCACTGCCCGAGCGTTTCGTTGACGATGCCTTCGACGACCGGCCGCACCTCGGACGACACCAGCTTGTCTTTGGTCTGCGACGAGAACTTCGGATCGGGCACCTTTACGGACAGCACGCAGGTCAGCCCTTCGCGGCAATCGTCGCCTGTGACGTCAACCTTCTCGCGCTTGCTGATGCCCGACCGTTCCGCGTAGCCCGTCACCTGCCGGGTGAGCCCGCCACGGAAGCCTGCCAGATGAGTGCCACCGTCCCGCTGCGGAATGTTGTTGGTGAACACGAGGACGTTCTCGTGGTAGCTGTCGTTCCACCACAGCGCCACCTCGACCGTCATTCCGTCACGTTCGCCGCGCATCAGCAACGGCTTGTCGATCAGCGGCGTTTTGGCCCGGTCGAGGTAGCGCACGAAGGCTTCGAGGCCGCCTTCGTAGAAGAGTTCTTCGCGCCTGATCTCTGCGTGCCGGGCATCCGTCAGAACGATGCGGACGCCGGAATTGAGGAAGGCCAATTCACGCAAACGGTGCTCGATGGTCCCGTAATCGAATTCCACCATGGTGAACGTGTCGGTCGAAGGCAGGAAGCTGACTTCCGTGCCCCGCTTCGGATTGCCGTCCTCATCGGGCGCTGGCCCGACCACCCTCAGGCTGTCCACGGCGTCGCCGTGCCTGAATTGCATCGCGTGTTCGCTGCCGTCACGCCAGATCCGCAGCTTCAACAGGGAGGAAAGCGCGTTCACTACGGACACGCCGACACCGTGCAGGCCTCCCGAAACCTTGTACGAATCCTGGTTGAACTTCCCACCGGCGTGAAGCTGGGTCATGATGACTTCGGCGGCCGAGACCCCTTCCTCGGCATGAATACCGGTGGGTATCCCCCGCCCGTTATCCGTGACCGTGCAGGAGCCGTCGGCATTCAGCGTTACGGTCACCAGCGTGGCGTGCCCGCCAAGCGCCTCGTCGATCGCGTTGTCGACGACTTCATAGATCATGTGATGAAGGCCGGAACCGTCGTCCGTATCCCCGATATACATGCCCGGCCGCTTTCGCACGGCATCGAGGCCGCGCAGCACCTTGATCGAATCGGCACCATAATCGTTGGGCACGAATTCGGGGGCACCCGAGGGGACAGACGTTTCAGCCATCGTTTGAGCAACTTTCTCCGACCGCCAAGGTCGGCTCCGCCGCATGGGGCACTACCAGCTGACTCGTGCGCGGACGTCAATCCGGTACCGAATGCCCGGTCAGACCTGAGGGACCTGCGATCCCCTCAGGGCTTGCGCCCATCGGACAGGAGCAAGAGATTGCGACCCACCGCAGCCGCAAGCGAACCGCTCACACCAGTCACCCCAGCGAAAACGGCCAGTCCTCGCAGCATTCCGGATCAGGGAGGCGGCTCCGCGAAAGGGGGTGAAGGCACATCCCTCATATAGTCGTTCCTGGCTGTTGATGAAAGGCCAAGCTTAGCCTCGCCGGCCAAGCTCGCAGCAGGTAGCCGAGGCGCTTTTCGGCGACGGATTTGCGCGCTTCAGCGGGCGCCCTCAAGCGTCGCGAGCACGTTTTCGCCACCCACCATCTGCGGGTTCGAAGGCGCGAATCCCTGTGCGCTTTCGCGAGCGCTGACTATGGTGCGGGCGTCCGCAAAGGCCTGCGTGATAGATGCATCGTGGCGCAGCGCCTGATTGAAAAAGGCGTCGCCGAAATAGGTCCAGATCGCGCCAGGGACGCAGCCGAAAGACGGATGCGTCGCATCGGCTGCCGTAATGACCAGCGTGTTGGCATCGGCCAGCGCGGCGTAAATGCCGGCGTAGCAGGCCGAAACGACCACCACCTTGCGACGGAACGGGCTCTTGGCCAGGATCCTGGCGAGTGCGCTGGGAGGCACCAGCCCCATCCGGCCGCCGCCTTTCTCGACGATGCCGTCCGGTGACCCATGTGAGGTCAGAACGAGGAAGAGCACATCGCGCTCGGGGTCGAGTCCACGGCGGGCGGCCGCCAGCGCTTGCGCGATTCCGCCCGGCCCGGCAACGAGGTTCCGTGCCGAATTGGCGAGGACGATTACCGTGCCGCCATGACCGTAGCGCGCCGCCAGAACCTTGGCGGCGCCGGTCGCTTCCGATGAGAACACCGGATCGCTCCACAGCCCCAAAGCGACAACCGCCGATTTGAACGTTTCCGCCGCGAAGCCGTGCGGCGCGCAGAACTGCAAGGCCGCAAGCAATACGACCCTGATGGCGATGCGACGGGCCGGCATCTTGGACATCGGAATCGGTCTCCTTACGGCCGAGCCTAAGCGAACCGGACCCGGTTGGCCATGGGCGTATCGATGGGCCGGCGCCGGGGTCTTTGCCGAAGCCCATTGAAGACGCTCCCTCGTGATATGGATACGGAAGCCGTCAGTCGATCACCACTGCATTAAAGTGCGACTGCGCGCGCGTGCGCTCCCGCGCTACGGTCGGCAATGCTGGATACTACGCTGCGCACTGGGAGGGATGCCCTGCGCGCTGTCGTGGCCAAGAATTGTGCATTCCGCCACGCCGTCCTTGACACCGCCCCGACGGCCTACCTATGGTGCCGCCGCCTGCGACGAGGCCTTCGGCCTTGCTTTCGCGGGTTTTTGGCTGAATTTCGGACAAAGATTGCGAAACCCGCGGAAGGGAGCGCGCGGATAACGACATGACGGCCCCCGAGGACGGCGACGATGCGGCCCAGCGGGCGCGTCTCAAGGATCTGTCGAGCGCGCTCGACGCCCAGCGCAAGGCCTCGGCACCACGATCCGAGCCGGCCGGGGCTTCTTCGCCGAGCGGCATAGGACAGGCAGTAAACCTGGGCTTCCGGGTCATGACGGAATTCGTGGCCTCCGTCGTGGTGGGCGCGGTCATCGGATGGGCGATCGACCATTGGCTTGGCTCGTCGCCGGTGGCCCTGATCCTGTTCATCGGATTGGGAACGGCTGCCGGGTTCTGGAGCGTGTACCGAATGGCGGCCAAGCCGTCCGGGCCTCCGGGCGGGCGGTAGAGGTTATGGCTTGCCGCAGCCTGGGCTGCGCGAAGTCTTGAACGTCCTCGAACGAGGACGAGCGAAATGCGAGGTTGGGACGTGCCCGAGAACGCAATCGATCCGATCCATCAGTTCAACGTCGAACGGCTGATCAACCTCCATCCCTTGGGCCTGATGGACGCGTCCTTCACCAACGCGTCGTTGCTGATGGTGATCATCTTGGGCTTGGTCACGCTGCTGATGATCGTGGGAACATCGCGACGCTCCCTCGTGCCCGGACGGCTGCAGGCGGCGGCCGAAATGTCCTACGAATTCGTCGCCGACACCGTTCGAAGCACGGCCGGGCAGGATGGGATGATCTTCTTTCCCTTTGTGTTCAGCCTTTTCATGTTCGTTTTCTTCGCCAACATCCTCGGACTGCTGCCGTTCAGCTACACGGTGACCAGTCAGATCGTCGTGACCTTCGCGCTCGCCATGATGGTGATGAGCACCGTCATCCTTTATGGGTTCGTGCGGCACGGGTTTCATTTCCTCAAGCTCTTCGTGCCCTCGGGCGTCTCGCCGGTCCTGCTTCCCTTCATCGTGCTGATCGAAGTGATCTCTTTCGCGGCCCGGCCGATCTCTCTCTCCGTGCGGCTCTTCGCCAACATGCTGGCGGGCCACATCACGCTGAAAGTCTTCGGTGGCTTCATCGTACTGCTGCTCGGGGCTGGCGGGGTTGCGGCGCTGCTGGCCCCCCTTCCCCTCATTGGCATAATCCTGCTGACGGCGCTCGAGCTGCTCGTCGCCGTGCTGCAGGCCTATGTGTTTGCCATCCTGACTTGCGTCTATCTCAACGACGCAATCCATCCGGGTCACTAATAAATATCCGAACAACATAGAGTGCCCGAATCTCTCAACTGGAGTTTGAAATGGACCCCACCACTGCGAAGGAACTCGCCGCGAGCTATGTCGACGCGGCCAAATATATCGGCGCCGGTCTGGCCGCCATCGGCATGGGCGCGGCGGCCATCGGCGTCGGCGTGATCTTCGGCAACTTCCTGTCGGGTGCCCTTCGCAATCCGTCGGCGGCCGACGGCCAGTTCGGCCGGACCTTCATCGGCGCTGCGCTGGCCGAAGGTCTCGGCATCTTCGCCTTCCTGGTGGCGATCCTGCTGCTGTTCGTGAAGTAGTCGCTGCGGCCGGCCCCACCCCGGGCCGGCCGCAGCGTCTTCGATTTCAGGAGCTCTCATGGCTGCCCCCGGTCCCAATGCCGTCATCGCCGGTGCCGAGAACTCGCCCGATCTGGTGCATCCGCCGGGCGTTTTCCCGCCATTCGACGCGCATAATTTCGTGCCGCAGATCGTCTGGCTGGTCATCATCTTCGGGGCGCTCTACTGGCTGATGTCGCACATCGCCCTGCCCCGCGTCCGCAGCATCCTCGAAGCCCGACAGGCGCGGATCGGCGGAGATCTTGCGGAAGCGGCCCGCATGCAGGAACAGGCGACGGCCGCGAGTGCGGCCTATGACGCCACGCTGAACGATGCCAAGACAAGGGCACAAGCCCTTGCCCAGGAGACGCACGACAAGCTGCGCACCGAAATGGAGGCGAAGCGCCACGCGCTCGACGCCGACCTCAATCGCAAGCTCGCCGCCGCGGAGGATCAGATCGCCGAAACCAAGACCCGGGCTATGGCCAATGTCGAGGGAATCGCGCGTGAAGCCGCAAGCGTCATTATCGAGCATCTGACCGGCAAACCCGCCAATCCGGACTCCCTCAATGCCGCCTTCGCGGCGGCGGCGAAGTCGAACTGAGAGGCCCGCGATGCATTTCGACGCCGAGTTCTACGTTGCGGTCGGCTTCCTCATTTTCGTGCTGATTCTCGCCTATCAGGGCGTCCACACGAAGTTGACCAAGGCCCTCGACGATCGCGCCCACAGGGTGGCCAACGAACTCGCTCAGGCAAAGAAGCTGCACGATGAAGCGGCCGCCGTGCTCGATACCTTCAGGCGCAAGGCGGCCGCCGCCGAGGCCGAGGCCGCCTCCATCGTGGCCCAGGCCAAGCGCGAAGCCGAGTTGATGGCCAAGGAAACCGAAGACCGCATGGCCGAGTTTGTATTGCGCCGCACCAAGCAGGCCGAGGCGAAGATCGCGATGGCCGAAACCCAGGCGACCTCAGACGTGCGAGCGGCAGCCGCGGATGCTGCCGTCAAAGCCGCCGAAATCATCTTCCGGCGCGATCCGCAGGGGACAGGAGCGTCGGACATGGTCGTAAGCCAGATCGAGCGCCTCAAGGCCCGCATGCATTGAGGCCTCCGCCGTGGCGTCCGTTCGGCCAGCCAGGACCTAGACCGGCACGGGCACGCAGTTGCGAAGATAGGACACGCAGGGCGTTCACGCAAAGACCGGCTCAAAGCTGAGCGTGGGCGACCCGGTAAATCACATCTGCGACCAGAATGGCCTGCAGCAAGATCCAACCGACTGCGAGGATGCCGATCCGGAATTGCGTAACCATCATGCCTCCCCCGCAGTTGATGTCGCTAAGCGCGCGTCTTCGGACCGTTCGATTTGTGCCGCATGGCCGCCTCGGTTCCAGATGACCCAGGACGGGCCGATTTAAGCACCTCAAAAGTGACTGAACCGTGAGCGGGCGACCCAAAAGGACGCGAGCCCGATGGAGGTGGAAAATCGCCCGCTCGCCATGGCTCGCACGGCGGGCGGGTTCGGTTTTCATGTCGCCCGTCGGCAACCTCGCAGGATGTCGCGTGCGACACCCTGGTTGCCTCACCGAAAACGCCGCCGTTCAGCCTCGGCCATGGATCAGCAGCGCCAAGCCATACCCGATGGCGCCGGCGATCAGCAGAGCGATAAGGGGATTTTCTTCGACCTGATGCTCGATCACCCCGGTGCCCTGACGAAGGTAGCGGCCGGGATTGTTGTAGGCATCCTGCGCCAGATCCGATGCGTCGCCGGCTGCGCCCATAACTGCATCCTGGGCTCGGTTCACGTATTCGCCCGGATTGTTGTAGGCCTTCTGAGCGAAGTCCGTCGCGCTCCCGGCCGCACTGCGCACCGCGTCCTTGGCCTGTCCCAGATATTCGTCACGCTTGTCAAAGGCGTCCTGAGCTACCTCGGACGCGGAACTCGCGGCGTTGCGGACCGCATCCTGGGCCTGCCCAAGCACGTTTTGACCTTTGCCTTCCGCTTGGCGGAAGCGCCCCTCCAATTCCGTCTTGGTGTCACCGGTCAGGTTCCCGGCAGCCCCCTGGAGCTTTCCGCCGGCTTCCTTCGCCGCACCCTTCAAACGATCCGTGTCCATTGTTGTCTCTCCTTGGATCCCACTTGCGCAAAACTACTCAGCGGGGCCAAGGTTCCGGTCGCGACCGATCGCCCGCAGATAATGCGGCCGCTCCAGTGCCAAGACGATCGGGGCGAAGGCGCTTCTCACAGGCTGCCGATGGCAGCGAGGCCGCGTCCCGAAGCCGCGGGGGCGACAGCTCGGGTCAGCCCCGCCCACCCTTCTTTCTGGGCTTGACAGGGGCCTTGCCGGCCGGGGCGCCGCCATGTTCGTCGAAGCCGACCAGGATGGTATAGTCCTCGTCGGCGTGGGCCTGGATGTAAGGCACCGTCAAGGGATCGGAAACGAGCGTGAACTCTCCCTGGGTGTCCCCGGCCGCGACGGTGGCGGGTACCTGGTACAACTTTACCGCCGACGCCTTCTGGTCGTTCTCGCGGCGGACCGCGATGCGAACCGGGATTGTGAAGCTGCCCGGCGCGCCGGCCGGCCCAAGCAGTACGCGGCCCTCGACCCCGACCTTGATCACGACCTGATCGCCCGACCTCGAGCATTCCCGGGCCACGTCGCCCATGGAATATTGATAGCGCACGTTGCCGTTGCCCTGGTCGGTACCGATGTAGCTGCGGATCGAAGCCGTGCCATCCAGCACCTCGATCTGCGGACATTGAAGGGGCTGCTCCTGGTTGGCCGCCGAAGCAGGCACCGGCCCCGCATTGGTGGTGTTGAAGGCCAGCAGGTTGCCGAGCGTCGACCCACCGCCGCCGGCGGAGGGCGTAAAAAAGTTATCACTGCCCCCGGCACAGCCGGCCAAGGAACCGGCCATGAGGCACATTGCCGCTCGAACAGACCGCGTGACCGCCGCTCGTGTCATTCCCACGCTCCGCTTTGCATGTGTCGGCACCGCCCAGGACCGGATGCCGGGCTCAAAGCGCTGCCCGCCCGTCCTCGTTCCCATATTTCGCACGCCGGCACGGGTCAGGGAAGTTTTTCGAAACCGTCCTTGAACCCGGACAGCGCCATCGGGATGCCGATGCCCTCCTCCGGTGTTTGAAAGATGATGAAGGTTGCCGTCGTGCCGTTGCGCAATTGCTCGATCAGTTTGTCCTCCATGGTCACCTCGGCGATGCAGCCCGTTGGCAGGCAGCGCACGAAGCCGGCCCGGCCGATGTCGGCTTGGTCGACCTTAAGACCCAACCCCGACGGCAGCAGGACACCCAGCGGCGCGACGACTCTCAGCAGGCGGCTTTTGCCGTCTGCTGTCTTCAATACGATGACGACGAGGTTGACGTTGGGTCGATCCTCCGCCGCGACGCTCTGGATCAAGGCGCATTGCTCGCGGCTGGCCCCCGGCGGTGTCTCACAGCGCATGTCCCAGTCGCCGTACTTGCCCTTGACGACCCCCTGGGCTGCGGCCGCTTGGACCGCTCCGCATAGGAGGAGCAGCGCCAATCCCAGGGCCGCTCCGAGCCGGTGCATGGCGCTCCAATGCCATGCCGGCACAGCTCGCATCGCCGTCGCCATTCTGTCTCCAACTTCAGATCCCGCCGACCCGGTGCCGACGCGCCAAATTATGCCTTCGGCACCGGCCGCGCCCTGACGCGTCGCGTGCGTAACAAATAGCCCGCGACTGTCAAGCGGGCCGGGCACTGCACGGGAGCGGTCACGCCGCGCAGCACCAAGCGGGCCTTTCCGCCTGTGCCGCTTGCCCGCCTCGATCAGGCGACCGGGCCGCGGTTCGGCGCGGCGCCGTTCAGCGCCGCGAAGACACGCGAAGGGGTAGCCGGCATGTCGATGTGAGTAATGCCCCGCGCCCGATGCAGTGCATCGACCACGGCGTTCATAACGGCCGGGCAAGCCCCGATGGTGCCGGCTTCGCCCGCGCCCTTCAAGCCGAGCGGATTGGTGGTGGACGGGATATTGCGTGTTTTGAACATGATGAACGGAACATTGCCGGCACGCGGCAGGCAATAGTCCATGAGACTCGCCGTGATCAATTGGCCGTCAGAACCATAGATCGTGTGCTCCAGCAGAGCTTGTCCAACGCCCTGAGCGACGCCGCCATGCACCTGCCCGGCCAGGAGCAGCGGATTCAAGGTCATGCCGAAGTCGTCGCAGATCGTGTATCGCTCGACCGCGACCACGCCGGTTTGCGGATCGACCTCGACCTCGCACACGTGCGTGCCGTTCGGGTAAGTAGGCTGAGGCGGGGTGAACTCGTCGGTGGCGGTGCGGATTTCCTCGGTCGCACCGGGCAGCTTGGCGATTTGCTCATAGCGCAAGGCACGGTCCGTGCCCGCGATGCGCACTCCTCCGTCGGCGATTTCGAGATCCGCTACCGCCGCTTCGAGGTCTTCGGCGGCGAGTTCCTTCAGCTTGCGGGCCAAAACGTCGGACGCACGCGACACCATCGCGGCGCCGACCGGGATCGAGCGCGAGCCGCCGGTACCGTGCCCGGTCTTGACCCGATCGGTGTCGCCCTGAACAACCCGAACGCGTTCGAGCGGAACGTCGAGGTACTGGGACACGGTCTGCGCGTAGGCTGTGGCGTGACCTTGACCGTTGGACTGCGTGCCGACCAGCACGGTGAATGTTCCGTCCGCTTCGAGCGTGACCGAACCCTTCTCTCCGTCTCCCCAGGCGGTACATTCGATATAGCTGGCGAAGCCGACACCACGCACCATGCCGCGCGCCGCAGCCTCCTCGGCACGAGCCGCGAAGCCGGCGTAGTCGGCGTGCGCAAGCGCTTCGCGCATCGCACCCTCGAAATCACCGACATCATAGGTGCGATCGGTCTGGGTGTTGTATGGCATCTGAGAGGATTTGATGAAATTGCGGGCCCGCACCTCCTCGCGCGGAAGACCGACCTCGCGCGCGCAGTTGTCGACCAGCCGTTCCAGGACATAGGCGGCCTCGGGCCTGCCCGCGCCGCGGTAAGCGTCGACCGGAAGGGTGTTGGTGTAGATGCCTCGACACCGGGCATGCACCGAAGGGATGTCATAGGTCCCGGTCGCCATGGTGGCACCGAGCCAGGGGATATAGGGGCCGAACTGAGACAGATAGGCTCCGAGGTTGCCGAGGACATCGACCCGCATGGCGAGGAACCGGCCATCCTTGTCGAGCGCCATGGAAGCCGTGGTGTAGTTGTCGCGACCCTGGGCATCGCCGAGGAAATGCTCCGTGCGGTCCGCCACCCATTTCACCGGACGGCCGGTCCGCTTGGCTGCAACCAGCAGGAGCGGATATTCGCGATACATCACGGCCTTCGTTCCGAAACCGCCGCCGACGTCGTGAGTCACGACGCGGAGCTGTTCGGGCGGGATCTTCAGGATGTTTTCGCACATCGAAGCGTGCAATCCATGGACGCCCTGGCTGCCGGTCGTCAGCGTGTATCGGCCGGAATTCGCGTCGAATTCGCCCAAGGCGGCACGGAGCTCGAGATAGTTGGCCACCAGCCGGTTGTTGACGACCGTGAGACTGACCACCTTTGCGGCGGAAGCAAAGGCCGCATCGGTCTTCGCCTTGTCGCCGAGTTCCTTTTCATAGGCGATGTTGCGGGGCGCGTCCGCCCATACGACGGGCGCGCCCGAAGCGATCGCGTCGGCGACCTCCACCACCGCCGGCATCGCCTCGTAAGTGATTTCGATCGTTTCGACGGCTTCTCGGGCCGCATCAACCGTGTCCGCCACAACCAAGGCCACCGCGTCGCCCACGTGGCGGACGGTGCCTTCGGCCAATACCGGATAGAACGGCTGCCCCATCATCGAGCCATCGGTATTGGGCAGCGGAGCCAGACAGGGCAGGCCCCCGAGATCGGCAACATCTGCCGCCGTCAGCACCAGCTTGACCCCGGGCAAAGCCGCCGCTTTCCCGGTGTCGTCGATGTTGAACGTGGCATGAGCATGGGGCGAGCGCAACACCAACGCATGCAGGGTGCCGACCGGTTCGACGTCGGCCGTGTACTGCCCGAGCCCCGTTATGAATTTCGCATCCTCGACACGCTTGACCGGTTGACCCAATCCGAATTTCATCGGTTTCATCGAGGCTTTCCTCTGTCTTGAACAATCCGCCCGACCTCGCGGCAGGCGCCGACGCCGCCCCCATACCACGCCGGAGGCGAGACGCCACGTCGACAGATCACCACAGTGTCGGGCAAGGGAAAGGCGCGGGAGAGCGCGGCGAAGAAATCGACGCGAATCAGGAGGGCGACCTGTGAGAATCAGATTTTATGCTCACGCCAGCTTCCGGCTGGAAACCCCCGAGCTGGCGGTCGTCACCGACCCATATACCCCGGGTCCCGAGGGCTCGGGCTTCGAGCCGATCGACGAAGCGGCCGACATCGTTATCATGAGTTCGTCGACGGACCGCTTCCATTCCGATGCGAGCCATGTTCGAGGCAGCCCCACCGTCATCGATGCTTTGCTGCTTCCGATCGAAGGCAGAACCGTTCGCGGCGTGCCGATCCGCCCCTTTCCGGCAACGGAAAGCCAAAGTTACGATTACGGGCGCGATCCCGACGACAATGCCATGTACGCCTTCACGTTGGGCGATCTGCGGGTGCTGCATATGGGCGACATCGGCACGAAGGTTCCGCCCGAACATCTCCGAGCCCTGAAAGGCACGGTGGACGTGCTCCTCGCCTTGACCGGCGGCCACGCCACCATCGGGCTCGACGATCTCGACGACGCGATCGAGGCCATGGACCCGCGGGTCATCATTCCCATGCACTACCACCACCCGCGGGGCGTGCTCGACATCGACCCGGTCGACGATTTCCTGGCCCGGCATCCTTCCGAGATGATCACGATGGTGAACGGGCCGAACCTGGAACTGTCCCTCGAGACCCTGCCCCCCAAACCGCACATCTACGTCCTCGAACAGGCCCGGTAAGGGTCGCCCAGACCGAACCGTTTGGGGCTGCGCGCGCGTTCGGACGGGCAGGCACCCGACGTCCGCGCAAGGCCCTTCCGCCGGGGGGTTGCCCTCCCCACATCTGCTTCATGTTCGATCCGTCCCCAGCCTTCATCCTGGATTTTGGCGATTCTCCTGTTGTTCCCCCTTCGGGCGCCGCAACGCCCGGCCCCGATGCGGCATTGCTCGACAGCTATTCGCAAGCCGTCGTCGACATTGTGGACAGCGTGGGACCAAGCGTGGTGCGAATTGACGTTCGGCGGGGCGACGGTTCGCGCGGCGGCTCGGGCTCGGGTGTGATCGTGTCGCCGGACGGCCTCGCCATTACCAACAGCCATGTGGTGCAAGGCTCCCGCCGCGCCGACGTAACCCTCCTCGACGGACGGGTCCTCGACGCACGGGTTCTCGGCGATGATCCCGATACCGACCTCGCGGTCCTCCGCCTCGAGAACGACGCGGCTCTTCCGGCTGCCAGGCTCGGCAACTCCAAGGCGCTACGCCGAGGTCAGATGGCAATCGCCATCGGCAACCCGCTCGGATTCGACGCGACCGTGACGGCGGGCGTCGTATCGGCGCTCGGCCGGTCGCTTCGTTCCAAATCGGGACGCCTGATCGAAGACGTGATCCAGACCGACGCAGCCCTGAATCCCGGCAATTCCGGCGGGCCGCTGGTGTCCTCGATGGGCGAGGTGGTGGGCATCAACACCGCCATCATCATGGGTGCGCAGGGCATCTGCTTTGCCGTCGCATCCAATACCGCAGCTTATGCGCTGAGCGAGATCCTGAGGCATGGCCGGGTTCGGCGCGGCTCGATCGGCATCGGCGCGGGAACGACCTCCCTCCCGCGCCGCGTGGCATTGCGGCTCGGCCTCGAACAGAGAATGGGCGCGACCGTGACGACGATCGAGCCGAAGAGCCCGGCCGATGAGGCCGGTATGCTGACGGGCGACATCGTCCTCGCGGTAGACGGAAAGGTCGTCACCGGTGCGGACGATATCGTCCGCGCGCTCGACGCCGACACGATCGGTCGAAGCGTGCCGCTGGATGTGCTGCGCCGGGCCGAGCCGCGCCGCTTCTGGGTCAATCCTCGGGAACGCTGACCGGTACGTTGGGGTCGAGCGGCCGGGGTCGAGCGGCCGGGCTTGACCGGCTTTACCAACGCTCCATGGATCAGAAGCTGTTCTTGCGCTCGCGTAGCTCGGCAAAGACCGTTGCCGGGTCCGCACCTG
>JBBPYT010000193.1:0-4904 GCA_038199665.1 Hyphomicrobiales bacterium | reverse complement strand
TGGTCGAGCGCATGCGGGAAAGGCACCAGGATCGAAGCGCGTCCGATCGTCGCGAGCTCGCTGACGGTCGAGGCGCCGGCGCGGGCGATCACCAGGTGGGCGGCAGCCATGCGGGCCGGAAGGTCGGTGAAGAACGGCGCCACCTCGGCCTGGATACCGAGGCGGGCATAGACATCACGAACCCGGATTTCGTCCTCGCCCCGAGTTTGTTGCACGATACGGAGGCGGGCGCGCGAGCCCGGATCGAGCTGCTCGATCGCGGTGGGGATTACCTCGGACATCACGCGCGCACCCTGCGAACCTCCCGTGACCAGAAGCCGGAGAGTGCCTCCTTGCTCGAGCATCGGGAACGGTTCGGCGGCGGCCAGGAAAACCGCGGGGCGGACCGGGTTGCCCGTATAGGTGGCCTTCGCCAGGATCGTTGCCGAAGCCTTCACAAGTGTCGGAAATCCGGTGGCCAGCGCGGTTGCCCGGCCTGCGACGAACCGGTTGGCCCGGCCCATGACCGCATTCTGCTCGTGCAGAACGATGGGTAGCCGCCTCAGAGCGGCCGCCGCCACCGGTGGAACGGTCGGATAGCCGCCGAATCCCACCACCACGCAGGGGCCGATCTGGCGCAGCATTCCCCATGCCGTGAGGGTGCCGCGCGCCAGCGTCGCAGCCGCGGCCGCCTTGCCCAAAAACGAGCCGCCGGTGGGCGTTGCCGAGAGCACGGCATGGCATGCCCCTGCCGGGAAATCGGATCCATACTGGAGCGCACGGCTGTCGGTCATGAGCTCGACCGAGACGCCACGGCTGCCGAGCACCCTGGCGAGGGCTTCGGCAGGGAACAGGTGGCCGCCCGTGCCGCCCGCGGCGAGCAGCACCGGGCCATCGGCGGCCGTCGCGCGTCGCCCCACCATCAGGCGCTGCTCCCGAACGGTACCGGATCGAGCACGGCGGCGCGTGGGCGCTTGCGGGTTACCGCGACCAGGAAGCCCATGGCCAGGGCCAGCGAGATCACCGACGAGCCGCCGTAAGAAATGAAGGGAAGCGTCATGCCCTTGGCCGGCATGAGGTGCAGGTTCACCGACATGTTGATGCAACTCTGGATGCCGAACAGGGTCACCAACCCCGCCGCGGCGAAGCGGCAGAACGGATCCTCGTTGCGCGACGCCAGCAGCAGCCCCCGGAGCACCACGAAGCCGAACAAGGCGACGAGCGCCATGCAGAACAGGATGCCGAACTCTTCGCCGGTCACGGCGAAGATGAAATCCGTGTGGGCATCGGGGAGGACGCGCTTCATCGTGCCTTCGCCCGGTCCCTTTCCGAGCCACCCTCCCGACACGAAACTTTCGACCGCGGTGTCGACCTGGAACGTGTCGGTGGCGCCCGGGCCGTTGCTGGGATCGAGAAAATGCAGGATGCGGTCGCGGACGTGAGGCACCAGCTTGTAGGCCAGGAAAACGCCCGAGACGCCCACGCCGCCGATCCCCGCCACCCAGAACCAGTGCAGGCCGGCCATGAAGAACAACGCCGCCCAGACGAGCGAAATCAGCATGGTCTGCCCGAAATCGGGCTGCATGATCAATGGCACGACGGTCAGGGGCAGCAGCAGAAGGGCCAGCGTATTGCCCGGAACATCACGCCGCCTCGCACCTTCCGAGAAGGCCCAGGCAGCCAGGATGACGAAGGCCGGCTTGATGAATTCCGAGGGCTGGACCCCGAAGATCCAGCGTTTGGCACCCTTGACCTCATGTCCGAAGAGCAGCGCCGCCACGATCAGAGCCAGGGCTACGACGAAAACGACCAGTGCGGCCCGGCGCACGTCGCGTGGCGACAGAAAGGATGTCGCGAGCAGCAGCACAATCGAGGGCAGGAGGAACATCACCTGATGATGCACGAAATAGAAGGTCGACAATCCGAGCCGTTCTGCGACCGGCGGGCTGCCGGCCATGGCCAAGACGATGCCGAGCACGATCAGCAACCCAAAGGCGGCCAGCAGCCAGCGGTCGACGGTCCACCACCAGTTGGCGAAACTCGAGCGTTTGGCGCGCGAGATCATCGAATCCTCCTCAGGCAGGGCCGCATCAGCTTTCCAGAGCGCGAACGAGGGCGCGGAAGCGGTCGCCGCGCTCCTCGAAGTTCTTGAACTGGTCGAAAGAGGCGCAGGCCGGTGAAAACAGGACGACCTTCTCGGAAAGATCCGAGGCCCTCGCATCGGCGGCGGCTTGCGCGACGGCCGTCTCGAGCGTTCCGCAACGCTCGTATGAAGCACGACCCTCGAGGGTCGCCGCGAAGTCCTCGGTGGCCTGCCCGATCAGATAAGCGCGTTCGATTCTCGGAAAGTGGGGTTTGAGGCCGGCGATCCCGCCATCCTTCGGCTTTCCGCCGAGAATCCAAAAGACGCGCGAAAAGGACAGCAGGGCCTTTTCTGTAGACTCGGCGTTGGTAGCCTTGGAATCGTTGATGAACAGCGTTCCATGCGGCCGGCCGATCTCCTCCATCCGATGCGGCAGCCCCGGAAAGCTTGCAAGCCCGAGCTGGATGTCCGTGGACGAGACGGCGAGCAGGGCCGCGATCCCGGCCGCAAAACAGCCGTTTTGCGCATTGTGCCGTCCGCGCAATGCGGTCAGGCCCCCGACATCGCCGAGGATCCGATGCGGGCTTCCTTCGATCCGCAGGACGATCCTGGTGCCATCGAGCGAGATGCCGTGGTCGAGCCTGCGCTCGACCGACACCGGATAGTGCCGCCCGGGTGGCGGGCGGGCGGGCGTGGCCTCGGCTTCCCGTCTGCCGGCGCGTTCCGAGATCGCCGAACCGTAGAGGTCATCGACGCCGGCCAGCGACCATTCGGCGCCGACGACTATCCGCTCCTTCACGGCCGCGTAATTCTCGATGGAGCCGTGACGGTCGAGATGGTCGGGCGTCACGTTGAGCAGGGCGCCTATGGAGACGTGCAGGCTCGGGGCGAGATCGATCTGGTAGGACGAGACCTCGATCACATGGGCGCGGTCGGGGGCAGGGGAGGCGAGCGCCAGGATCGCCGTGCCGATGTTGCCTCCCATCTGCACGTCCCATCCGGCGGTCCGCAGAATGTGCGACGCCAATGCGGTGGTGGTCGATTTGCCGTTCGTGCCGGTGATGGCCACCAGCGGCGATGCCGGCGAAATGCCCGCGCGCTCGCGGCAGAACAGTTCGATGTCGCCGATCACCTCAATCCCGGCCGCACGAGCCCGCGCGGCAGACCAGTGCGGTTCAGGATGGGTCAGGGGAACGCCAGGGCTGAGCACCAGGGACGAGACGCTCGACCAGTCGACGGTGCGCAGATCCGCCACTTCGATGCCGAGGTCCGACGCCCCTTGACGTGCGGCCGGCGCGTCATCCCAGGCCAGAACCCTGGCCCCCCCGGCGACCAGCGCCTGGGCGGTGGCCAGGCCCGACCCGCCCAGACCGAAGAGGGCGAGCGTCTTGCCGGCGCAGACCGTAACCGGCGTCATCAACGGACCTTCAGAGTCGACAAGCCGACCAGGGCCAGCACGAAGGCGATGATCCAGAAGCGCACGACGATCTGCGGCTCCGACCAGCCGAGCTGTTCGAAGTGGTGGTGGATCGGCGCCATCCGGAATACGCGCTTGCCGGTCATCTTGAAGGAGATCACCTGGACGATCACCGACAGCGCTTCGACCACGAACAAGCCGCCGACGATTACCAGCACAACCTCGTGCTTGATCGCCACTGCGATCGTGCCGATGAGTCCGCCGAGGGCGAGCGAACCCGTGTCGCCCATGAAGATCTGCGCCGGCGGCGCATTGAACCAGAGGAAGCCGACACCGGCACCGATCACCGCGCCCGTCACCACCGCAAGTTCGCCGGTTTGCGGCACGTGGTTGATGCCGAGATAGGTGGCGAACAGGAGGTTGCCGGTGAAATAGGCGATCAGCCCGAAGGTTGCGGTCGCGACCATCACGGGCACGATGGCCAGGCCGTCGAGACCGTCGGTCAGGTTCACGGCGTTGCCGGCCGCCACGATGATGAAAGCGCCGAACGCTACGAAAAAGATGCCGAGGTCGACCACGTAGCCGTTGACGAAGGGCAACGCCAGCCCGGTCGTGCTCGTCGGCCCGACCTGGATCATGGCCCAGCAGGCAACGGCCCCGATCACCGCCTCGATGCTCAGCCGCAACCTGCCGGAAAATCCTTTGTGGGTTTGCCTGGTCACCTTCAGAAGATCATCGTAAAAGCCGATCATGCCGAAGCCCAACGTGACCAACAGCACGATCCAGACGTAGGGCGAGCGCAGGTTGGCCCACAACAGGGTCGACACCACGAGCCCGGAGAGGATCATGAGGCCGCCCATGGTGGGCGTTCCCGTCTTGGTCAGCAGGTGCGATGGCGGTCCGTCGGGCCGGATCGGCTGGCCCTTGCCCTGCTTGAGGCGGAGCGCCGCGATGGTGCTCGGGCCGAAGAAGAAAACGAACAAGGCCGCGGTGGCGGTCGCGCCGATGGTCCGGAACGTCAGATAGCGGAACAGGTTCAGCGGGCTGAAATATCCGGAAAGTTCGGTGAGCCAGGTCAGCATGGATGTCCTTATGGCACCGGCGGCGCACTGCTGAAGCGCTGTTTCAGCGCAGCGACGAGCGGACCCATGCGGCTCGCATTGGACCCCTTCACCATAACCACGTCGCCGGCGCGAATGGTTTCGGCGAGCGGTTCCTCGATAGCGGCCGCGGTCTCCCCCCACAAGCCCTGGGCCTCGGCAGGCATCTTGCTGAACAGTGCATGGCTGAGCGGCCCGGCCGCGAAAAGCAGGTCGACGTCGTTGTCGATCAGGTCTTCGGTGAGCTCCTCGTGCAACTCCGCGGCGTCCGGGCCGAGTTCCCGCATGTCGCCGACCACGGCGATCCGGCGTCCATCGCGACCGG
>JBBPYT010000192.1:0-4446 GCA_038199665.1 Hyphomicrobiales bacterium | reverse complement strand
GCCCTCGATCTCGCAGTTCGCCGCCGCCTTCACCGGACCGGATGGCGCCGACATGCTGAATTCCGTGCTTTTCTCCAGCATCGCCGACTACCTGTTGCGTTTCTTCACGTCCGACTATGTGAAGGGGCCGATGGCGTATGGCGCGATGTCCGGCTCCGACCAGAGCCCCTACGCTGCCGGCACCGCCTTCTCCAAGTTCTATCACGTGGCCGCCGATCTCGGCGGTCGCTTCGGCAGCTGGGCGATCGTCGAAGGAGGGATGGGCTCCGTCACCCAGGCGCTCGCCCGCGCACTGCAAAGCTACGGCGGGGCGATCCGGCTCGAGGCGCCGGTGTCGCAGATTCTTGTCCAGTGCGGTCGCGCAACGGGTGTAGCGCTCGAGAGCGGCGAAGAAATCGAAGCGGGCGCGGTGCTTTCCAACGCCGATCCAAAGACGACGTTGCTGAAGCTCACCCCCAGGGCAGCGCTCGACGACGACATCCGCGACAAGGTCGCGCGCCTGAAGGCGAAGGGCTCGGGCGTGAAGATCAACTTCGCGTTGTCGGAGCTTCCCGACTTCGAGGCGCTCCCGGGCAAGGCGCTCGGTCCGCAGCATTGCGGGGGGATCATGATCGCGCCCTCGCTTGAATATTATGACCGAGCCTGGGAGGAATCGCGGCACGGCATGCCGGCGAGCCGGCCGTTCAGCCAGATGCTCATCCAGTCGGCGACCGACCGGACGGTCGCGCCCGAGGGCAAGCATACCCTCTCGCTTTGGTGTCACCACTTCCCCTATGCGCTCGCCGAAGGCGACCTCGGCACGGAGCGCGAGGCGATCGCCGACCGCATGACCGATATCCTGACCGAGCTCGCGCCGAATTTCCGCGACTCGGTCCTTGCCCGGCAGATCTTCGTTCCCGTCGACATCGAGCGCGTCTACGGCATCGAGGGAGGCCAGATCTTCCACACCGAGCTGGTGCCCGACCAAGTCCTGTGGAATCGGCCGATCCCCGGCCATAGCGGGCACGGCGATCTTGTGCGTGGGCTTTATCTCTGCGGCGCGGGGACGCATCCCGGAGGGGACGTGAACGGCGCGCCCGGGTACAACGCCGCGCGCGCGCTTCTCGGCGATGTCGCCGGCGCCCAGCTCAGGCGGGCGTGAGCGTGGGGCGTGTTCTCATCGTCACCGGCGGAAGCCGCGGCATTGGAGCTGCGATTTCCCGGTGCGCGGCGCGGGACGGCTGGGATGTGTGCGTTAACTACATCGCGCAGGCGGAGCGCGCGCAAGAGGTCGTGGAAGCGATTCGTGCCGTCGGCCGGCGGGCCATCGCCGTCGCCGGCGACGTTTCGCGCGAGCAGGACGCACTCAGGCTCTTTACGGCCTGCGAGGAGGCGCTCGGCCCGCCGATGGGACTGGTCAACAACGCCGGCATCATCGTGGGCTACGGCCGGCTCGACTGCCTGCGCGACGACGACCTCCGCCGCACTTTCGCGGTCAATGCGATATCGTATTTCCTCTGCGCGCGCGAGGCGGTGAAGCGCATGTCCACGCTTCATGGCGGATCCGGCGGCGTGATCGTAAATGTGTCCTCGCGCGCCGCCGCTATGGGCATGCCGGGAGAATATGTGCACTACGCCGCCTCCAAAGGGGCGGTGAATGCGCTGACGCGGGGACTGGCGTTGGAGGTCGCGGCGGAGGGCATCCGGGTCGCCTCGGTAAGCCCCGGACTGATCGATACGGAGATCCAAGTGCCCGAGCGCTTCGCGCGCCTCGCGCCGACTACGCCGATGCGGCGGGCGGGAACCGCGGACGAGGTCGCCGAGGCGGTCGTCTGGCTGTTGTCGGACAAGGCATCATATGTGACCGGCGCCGACCTGGCAGTGACGGGCGGCCGCTGAACGGGGACAGAAGACATGGCCACGAGCTTTAGGCGCCTCATTCAGACGGTCGACTCGCACACGGAGGGAAATTCGACCCGGGTTATTGTTGGCGGCGTACCGGTCCCGCCGGGCAAGACGCTGCTCGAGCGGCGGGACTGGCTCTGGCGCCACGACGACGACCTTCGCCGGATGCTGAATTTCGAGCCGCGTGGTCACGGCATGATGTGCTCCGTCCTGGTGATGCCGCCGATCAGCCCGAAGGCGGATGCGTCGATCGTCATCATGGAGCAGGACGAATACGTGCCGATGTGCGGGCATTGCCTCATCGGCGTGGCGACCACCCTCGTGGCCAACGGGATGAAGCCGGCGATCGAGCCGGTGACGGAGCTCAAGATCGAGACACCGGCCGGGCTGGTTGAGGCGGAGGTGGAGTTCAGCGGCGGACGGGTCGGCGCGGTGAGTTTCGTCAACGTTGAATCCTTCCTCCTGTACGACAGGGTTGAAGTCGACGTGCCCGATCTCGGCCGCATCACCGTGTCGATCGCCTACGGCGGCGACTTCTATTGCTTTGTCGACGCGGACGCGCTCGGGCTGGAGCTCGCGCCGCACACCGAGCCACAGATGGTTGCCGCTGCGAAAGCGCTTCTTCCTGCAGTAAACGCTCAGCTCGGCATCCGCCATCCAAAGCGCCCAGACATCAATCGCTGCTACCAAACGCTGCTGACCTCCACGAAAGTTACTGCCGGAGATTTCAAGCAAGCGATCATCTGCCCGCCTGGTTCGCTCGACCGGTCACCGTGCGGAACCGGCACGAGCGCACGCGTCGCCCTCATGCACACGCGGGGCGAACTCGACTTCGGACAGTCGCGCAAGTTCGAGGGGCCGCTCGGCACCTATTTCGCCGGCTCGCCGGTTTCGGCAAAGCGCGAGGACGGAGTGCTGTTCGTGCGGCCTCGGGTCACCGGACGCGCCTATCTGACCGGCTTCCATCAGTTCGTGCTCGAGCCGGATGACCCGTTGCCGCGGGGCTTCCGCATCGGGCCGAAGCCGCGCGACATTCCCGCACCGACAGCCTGAGGAGACGCGCATGGCCGTCGCAACACGCCCGCTGCGTAGCCAGACCTGGTTCAAGCGGATCGACAATGCGGGTTTCGAGCACCGCACCCACCTCAAGGCGCGCGGCGGCCTGCCCGAGCTGTTCGACGGCCGGCCCGTCATCGGCATCGCGAATTCGGCATCGGACCTCGTGCCCTGCAATGCGCATCTCACCGGCCTTTCCGAGTGGGTAAGCCGCGGCGTCCTGGAGAACGGGGGCTATCCGCTCGTCTTTCCTACGCTGTCGATCGGCGATTCGCTGATGTGGCCGAGCGGCATGCTCTTCCGCAACCTGATGAGCATGGAACTCGAGGCCCTGCTGCGTGCCAATCCGATCGACGCCGTCGTCCTACTAACCGGATGCGACAACACGGCGCCGGCCTACTTGATGGGGGCAGCGAGCATCGACTTGCCGACGATCGTGGTACACGGCGGCGCGATGATCAGCGGCTACATGGGACAGCGCACGGTCGGCTCGGGCACCGACATCTTCAAGCTTTTCAACGAATTCCGTAAGGGTCGGCTCAGCGAGGAGGCTTTCATCGATTCGGAGGCGAGCATGTCGCGAAGCGACGGCCACTGCAACACGATGGGGACGGCGATGACGATGGGCTGCATCGCCGAAGCGCTGGGGCTCAGCTTGCCGGGTACCGCCGCCATCCCGGCAGTCGACGCCCGGCGCAAGAACAGCTCGCAGATCGCTGGCCGCCGCATCGTCGATATGGTGCGCGACGATCTCACCTTCTCGCGCGTCGTCGACCGCAGGGCGCTCGAGAACGCCATCCGCATCAATGCCGCGCTCGGCGGCAGTACCAACGCCGTGTTGCATTTGACAGCGCTCGCGGGACGCCTCGATATCAAGCTTACGCTTGACGATTTCGAGGCGAATTGTGCCGACATCCCCCTGCTCGCCAACATCGTTCCGAACGGCGAGTTCCTGGTGGAGGAGTTCTTCCGCGCCGGCGGCCTTCCAGCGCTGATGAATGCGATGCGCGGGCGGATCCACGTCGACGCGTCAACCGTCTCCGGCCGCAGCGTGGGTGAGAACATCGCCGGCAGGGAAACGACCGACGCGCGTGTCATCGCCTCGATCGACAAGCCGATCAAACCGGAGAACGCGCTTCGCGTGCTGCGCGGCAACCTTGCGCCTTCGGGCGCCATCATCAAGCCGTCGGCCGCGAGCCCGTCGCTGATGCACCATATCGGCCGTGCGGTGGTCTTCGAGAGCATCGAGGATCTCGACGCGCGGATCGACCAGCCAGACCTCGATGTCGACGAGAGGTCCGTGCTCGTGCTCAAGGGAATCGGTCCGCGCGGCTATCCGGGCATGCCGGAGCTCGGCAATATCCGTATTCCCGCCAAGCTCCTGCAGGAGGGCGTGACCGACATGGTCCGCATCTCGGACGGACGCATGAGCGGGACGGGCTATGGTACGGTGGTGCTGCACGTCAGCCCGGAATCGGCCGTCGGCGGGCCGCTGGCCCTCGTCAG
>JBBPYT010000191.1:0-4396 GCA_038199665.1 Hyphomicrobiales bacterium | reverse complement strand
ATTGGCGACGGTGTGTTCGTCCCGGGGTTCGAGGCGCTCAACCGCAAGCTCGGCGCCTGAAGCGGGGACGGACATGAAGCTCGGGTTCAACCTGCTCCTGTGGACGACGCACGTCGTCGACGCTCACGCGCCGTTGTTCGAGCGGCTGAAAGCGACCGGCTACGACGGGGTCGAAGTCCCGCTCTTCGAAGGTGACGCCGCGCATTACGCGAACATTGGCAAACGTCTGTCCGACGAGGGCCTCGCTGTGACCGGCGTTACCGTCATGCCTTCCGGACGCAGTTCCATCGCACCCGACGCGGCGCTGCGGCAGGGCGCGCTCGATCACCTCAAATGGGCAATCGACTGCTGCGACGGGCTGGGCGCGAAACTGCTCTGCGGCCCATTCCACCAGCCGCTCGGCGAGTTCTCCGGGCAAGGGCCGACGCACTCCGAAAGGCGATATTGCGCCGAGACGCACAAGATGGCCGCGCATTACGCGGCGGGCGCGGGCGTGGCGCTGTCGGTTGAGCCGCTGAACCGCTTCGAATGCTATTTCCTCAACACCGCGCGGGACGCGAGCGCGCTCGTGGCTGAAGTCGGCGAGCCGAACTACGGTTTCCTCTACGACACGTTCCACGCCAACATCGAGGAGAAGAGCCAAGCACAGGCGATCCGCGACAACGCGCGCGCGTTCAACCACGTCCACATTTCGGAGAACGACCGTGGCACGCCCGGCTCCGGCCATATCGATTTCGAGGCGGTCTTCGCCGCGCTGTCGCAGGTCGGCTACGATGGCTGGATGACGGTCGAAGCCTTCGGCCAGGCACTACCCGACCTTGCGGCGGCGACGAAGATCTGGCGGCCTTTGTTCGAGCGCCCCGAACAGGTCTACGAGGGTGGCTACGCTCTCATGCGCGGCGGCTGGGCCGCCGCGCGCCGGAAGGACTGAGGCTCTCGCCTGAGGCTCAGGCCTTCTTCACCACCTCCCACTGGCGGGTGCGCGCCGAGCGGAGCACGGCGTCGGTGACGAAATCCGTCGCCAGCCCGTCGCGGAAGGTCGGCGCGGCCGGCGTGCCCGACTCGAGTCCACCGATGAAATCCGCGACCTGATGGATGAACGTGTGCTCGTAGCCGATCTGCAGGCCCGGCACCCACCAGTGCTTCATGTAGGGGTGATCGCCATCGGTAACATGCACCGACCGCCAGCCGCGCAGGCGGCCCTCGTCGCGGTGATCGAACACTTGCAACCTGTGCAAGTCGTGCAGGTCCCAGGCAAGCGAGGCGTGTTCGCCGTTGATCTCGAGCGTGTAAAGCGCCTTGTGGCCGCGGGCGTAGCGGGTCGCCTCAAAGGTCGCGAGCGAGCCATTGTCGAAGCGAGCCAGGAAGGCGCTGGCGTCGTCGATGCCGACCTTCTCGACTTGGCCGGTAAGTACGTGCTGGCGCTCCTTGATGAAGGTCTCGGTCATGCTGGTCACGGTTTGGATGGCGCCGTTGAGCCACATCGCGGTGTCGATGCAGTGGGCGAGGAGGTCGCCCGTCACGCCGCTGCCGGCGACGCTCGCGTCAAGGCGCCAAAGACCCGCGCCGCCCTGCGGCAGGTCGGCCGACATCGTCCAGTCCTGCAGGAACTTCGCGCGATAATGGAAGACGCGGCCGACCCGTCCCTCGTCGATCATCTGCTTGGCAAGCGTCACGGCCGGCACTCGCCGATAGTTGTACCAGACCATGTTAGCGACCCTGGCCGCCTCGACCGCTCGGACGATAGCGCCCGCCTCGTCCGGATTGCGGCCGAGCGGCTTCTCGCACATCACCATCTTGCCGGCCTCAGCCGCCGCAATGGCGATCTCGGCGTGGACGTCGTTCGGAGCGGCGATGTCGATGAGGTCTATGTCCGGTCGCGCGACGAGCTTGCGCCAGTCCGTCTCCCAGGATTCATAGCCGGCCTGGTCCGCGAAGGCGCGGACCTTCGCCTCGTCGCGGCCGCACACCGCCTTGAGGACTGGCCGGTGCTCAAGTTCGAAGAAGTGGTTCACCTGGCGAAAGGCGTTTGCGTGGGTGCGGCCCATGAAGCCGTAGCCGACCACGCCGACACTGAGGGGTTTTCCGGCGCTCATTTCGACACGACCGCTTCTTCGCGCCAGCCATGGGCATTTCGCACCTCGATCATCTTGGCGAGGATGTTGTTCCACGTTTGCTGCTGCAGCATTACACTGTTGGGGAACAAGCAGCCGTCCCAGCAGATGTGGTGAAAGGCCTTGGTCAGCCGGCCGGACCCGTCGCGCAGCCAGTGTCCGGCATCGCCTACGACATCGAGCCTGCCGTTCGGGTCGTCGACGAGGCAATGACGGCCGGTCTTGTCATGCGAGCCCGAGCCTTTGACGGTCCCGTCGTTCTGGGCGACGTGGAAGTCGATCGTCCAGGGGCGCAGCGCGTCGGTGAGTTTCTTAAGCGCGGCCTGCAGGTGGTCCTTCTGGTCCCATGAGAAATCCTGCGGAACGAGCCTCGACTCGGGGGCGTTATAGCCGAGCGCGTAGAGGAGCGTATGGGCCATGTCGGCCTGGAAGCCGATGACGCCCGGGCGGTCGGTGGCCTCCAGCGTGTCGACCATCGCGGTCCAACTATGCATCCCGCCCCAGCAGATTTCGCCCTCCGCAGCGAGCCGCTCGCCATGGTCGACGGCCACGTCGCAGACCTCGCGAAAAGTCTGCGCGATAAGCTTCGTGGCACCGGCCGGATCCTTGGCCCAATCCGAGACGCTGCTCGCAGAGTCGATCCGTACGATGCCATAGTGCCGGACGCCGAGGTCTCGCAGCCGCCGGCCAATGCGGCAGGACTTTTCGACCATCTCGACGAAGCGTTTGCGCTCGTCCGGGCCGCCCATGGCCGAGCCGCCGCCCACCGGCGGCCAGACGGGCGCCACGAGCGAACCGACAGCGAGGCCCCTGCCCGCAATCTTGTCGGCGAGCCTTTTGACCTCGTCGTCGCTTGCGTCGATGCTCGTGTGAGGGTCCGCTAGGAAGAGATCGACGCCGTCGAACCTGACGCCGCCGACTTCGGCCTTGGCCGTCAAGTCTAGAAGCGTATCAAGGCTGATCGGCGGCTCGGAATCGGAACCCTTCCCTACAAGCCCCGGCCACATGGCGTTATGAAGTTTCGGGAAAGCGTTCCGCTCGGCCACGATTATCCTCCCTGTCGAGAAAGCAGATCCGCCGGTAAGCCCGCCCGACTTTTAAGGCCAGCATGCCTGTTGCCGACCAGCCGCGCAATCCTGCCGCCAAAGACGTGTCGTCAGCACATATGGCCGGTTTGGGCCAATCCGGGCCCGGCGTGCCCCAGCAGAACCCTGAACGGCCAGACGACCAGCCGGGGCGTGATGAGCCCGCCAATGCCATAGCCGGCAGGAGCCCAGCCGACGCGGTAGCCGTACAGGCTGCCGCCTGCGCACAGGACAATTACGACGATCGATACGATAACATCACTCTGGCCTCGTCCGTCAGCCTCGACTACGGTTGGGTCCAGCTCGTCGATTGCCTCGGTCATCGCCTCGGAGACGAGTAGAAGCGAAAAAAATCACGTTCCTGCTCACCCGACCCTGAAAGGCGAATCATGACGGTGCACGTTATCGGCGCGGGGGTGGGTCGAACCGGGACCTATTCACTGAAGCTCGCAATCAATCAGTTGGGGCTGGGACCCTGCCACCATATGGAAGAGGTGTTGCTAAATCAGCCTGCGCAGGTACCGCTTTGGGCAGCAGCCGTGAACGGACATCCGGATTGGAATGCGATCTACAAAGGCTATGAAAGTGCCGTCGATTGGCCGACCGCCGGGTTTGTTCGGGAGCTGAGCGCGGCCTATCCATCGGCCAAGTTCGTGCTGACCGTTCGGAGTCCGGAAAGTTGGGTGCAGAGCTTCTCAGAAACGATTTACAAACTTCTTGCCGCAAGGGATCAGGCTCCCAAGGAAATGCAAGCTTGGCTTCATATGGCCGTCGGCGTGATCAGCAAGACTGGCTTTCCCGAAGGTCTTAACGTGGCGGATCTGATGAAGGCGTTCGTAGCCCATAATGATAAGGTCGAATCAACGATCCCCGCGCATCAACTGTTGATCTATCAAGTGAAGGACGGCTGGGGGCCGCTCTGTGCGTTCCTCGGAGTGCCCGTGCCCGCGGACCCCTTTCCCCGCACCAATGACCGCGGCGAATTCTGGGATCGCGTGTCCGGCAAGAAGTAGCCGCTCCCCAAGCGTCCGAAAGACAGAGCCAGTGGTGCAACCCGCACCAGCCGGAAGCTTTCGATTGCTTTCTCCCAGTCCTCGGCGAGGCATCGGCAACCGCCGAGCCAGGCGAGTGTGCGTTCGACTATCCATCTGCGAGGCAACATCTCAAATCGCTTGGCCGCATCGGATCGCTTGATTT
>JBBPYT010000190.1:0-12320 GCA_038199665.1 Hyphomicrobiales bacterium | reverse complement strand
TGCTCGAGGGACGAGCGATCCGTTTGCGCACGCCGAAAGATGCCATGCGGCACGGCATCGAGACCATCTACCAGTACAACTCGATGGTTCCGACCATGTCGATCGCCCGCAACCTTTTCATCGGGCGCGAGCCCTTGAAGGCGTCCCTGTTCGGCATCGGCATCCTCGATCAGGCGCGGATGCGGGCCGAAAGCATCGAGGCCATCGCCGACGTCGATCTGCACCTGCGCTCGCCCGATGCGCTGGTCGGCGAATTATCCGGCGGCCAGCGCCAGGGCGTCGCCATCGCCCGCGCCATGCATTTCAAGTCGAAGCTGCTGATTCTCGACGAGCCCACCAATCATCTATCGGTCAAGGAAACCAACAAGGTGATCGGCTTCGTCAAAGGCCTGAAGGAGCAAGGGGTCACCGGCATCTTCATTTCCCACAACATGCAGCACGTGTTTCAGTCCTGCGATCGCGTCGTCGCCATGGCGCGGGGCGAGATCGTCTTCGACAAGCCGGCTGCCGCGACCACCATCGAAGAGGTCCACGAGCATCTGTGAGGGGTCCCATGGATTATCTTTCCGGCAAGACGGTGCTGCTGACCGGTGCACTCGGGTCGCTCGGCCGCGCCCAGGCGGGGGCTTTCGTGAACGGCGGCGCGTCGGTGATCCTGCTCGACCGGCCCGACCACGAGGCCGCCGAAAGCTTCACGCGCGAGATCGGCGGCGAGGCGACCTATCTGGGTCAGGATCTCAACGACCTCGCAGGCTCGGAGCGCGTCGTGCGTGGGCTTGCCGATGCGCGGGGCGGCATCGACATCCTTGTCAACAACGCGGCGCTGATCATCAACAGGCCTTTCGAGAATTTCTCGCTGGAAGAGTACGAAGACCAGATCCGCGTGAATTCCTCGGCCATCTTCGCGCTGGCGCGCGCCGTCGCGCCGGGCATGAAGGTGAAGCGCTACGGCAAGATCATCAGCTTTTGCTCTGTTACGCTGAACGGGCAATGGGACGGCTATGTGCCTTACGTGGCCTCGAAGGGCGCCATCCTCGGGCTGACCAAGACGCTGGCGCGCGAACTCGGGTCCTATGGCGTGCGGGTCAATGCCATTTCGCCCGGCGCCGTGGTGTCGGATGCCGAGCAACGGGTGTTCGGCGACCGGCTCCAGGAATACAATGACTGGATCGTCAAGAACCAATGCCTGAAGGAGCGCATCCAGCCCGAGGCCATCGCCGACCTCGTGTTGTTCCTGGCGTCGCCCCGGGCCGACATGATCACCGGCCAGAACATCCATTGCGACGGCGGCTGGTGAAACGGCAGGCTGACGCGCCCTCGATGGAAACGTTGAGGCTCTCGGATGGCATCGGCGAGGCCGTGATCGTGCCGGAGCTCGGTGCGGGGCTGGCCTCGTACGATCTCGTCGCGGGCAACAGGCGCGAGCCCCTGTTCCGCCCTTGCGGCTCCCCCGAAGCGGCTACGCCCTTCGATCTTGCCCTGAACCTGCTGGTGCCCTGGTCCGGGCGCATCTCGGGCGGAGGCTTTACGTTCCACGGCCGGTTCCACCGGCTGGCCGCAAATCTTCCCGCGGAAGAACTGCCGATCCACGGCAATGGCTTCTCCTCACCGTGGAGCGTTGCCGAAACCGGCCCCACGCGCGCCACGCTGACGCTCCGCTCGCAAGGCCCCGGAAATTACGACTATGAGGCGTGTGTGGACTACGCGCTGCACCGAGGCGCCCTTTCCATCGAACTTGCGGTCGTGCATCGCGGAACCGGACTCTTGCCCTACGGGCTAGGCCTGCATCCCTGGTTCCCGCGCACGCCCGGAACGCGGCTGGAGGCATCCGCAGCGATCGTGACACTGGAAGACAGCCGTCATCTGCCGGCCGGGCAGATCGCGGTTGCGGGCCGGCCCGACTGGGATTTCAACGTCTCGCGCAAGCTCCCCGGGGCCTGGATCAACAACGATTTCTCGCCGTGGAATGGGCGGGCGGAGGTCCGCTGGGACGATCGCGGCCTGGCACTCGACATCGCCTCCTCCGATCCGCATCTCGGGACCTATATTCTCTATTCACCGGCCTCCGATGCCGATTTCTTCTGCTTCGAGCCGGTGACCCATCCGGTCGATGCCCACAATCGCCCGGGCGGCCCTGAGCGCAACGGGCTGGCAGCGCTGCGGCCCGGCGAAACGCTCCGCATCCGCTGCACCTTCGCGCCGAGACTTTTGCTTTTGGAGCAGGTCCCCGGCGGAAAAGCGTCAGCGACTTTTCCGAGGCATGCTCCATGAAACCGATCCGCATCACCGCGATCAGGCCCACCACAGTGACGGTGCCGCTCGAGGCGCCGCTGCGCCACGCCAACGGCGCCCACTGGGGCCGCTTCGTGCGCACCATCCTCGAGGTCGACACCGACGCCGGCCTGACGGGCTTGGGCGAAATGGGCGGTGGCGGCGAAAGCGCCGAACAGGCGTTTCGGGCGCTCGAAAGCTACCTCGGCGGTCACGACGTGTTCCGCCTCGAGGACCTTCGCCTCAAGATCGCCAACCCGACTGCGAGCCTCTACAACAATCGCACCCAGCTGCTGGCGGCGCTCGAATTCGCCTGCCTCGACATCGTCGGCAAGGCGCTGGGCGTGCCGGTGCATGTGCTGCTCGGCGGCAAGGTCAGGGACACGGTCGCCTTTGCGTCCTACCTGTTCTTCCGCCTCCCGAACGAAGCGGGCGAGGGCGAAATCTCGACGCCCGAGCAACTGGTCGAGGAAGCGCGGCGCTTGGCGCGGCAGAACGGCTTTACCAGCCACAAGCTGAAGGGCGGGGTCTTCGCGCCGAAGCACGAACTCGGTTGCTATCGGGCTTTGGCCGAAGCCTTTCCGGACCACACGTTCCGCTACGATCCCAATTGCGCGCTGTCGCTCGAAGCGGCGATCCGGTTCGGCCGCGCCATCGCCGACCTGCCGAACGATTACTACGAGGACCCGACCTGGGGCCTGAACGGCATGCGGCAGGTGCGGCACCACGTGCCCATCCGGCTCGCCACCAACACGGTGGTGGTCAACCACGAACAGCTCGCCACCAACCTGCGCGATCCCGCGGTCGACGTGATCCTGCTCGACACCACATTCTGGGGCGGCATCCGCTCCTGCATCAAGGCGGCAGCGGTTTGCGAAACCTTCCAGACCTCGATCGCGGTGCATTCCTCGGGCGAACTCGGCATCCAGCTCGCCACGATGCTGCATCTCGGCGCGGTCCTGCCCAATCTCACCTATGCGGGCGATGCGCACTACCACCATCTCGCGGACGACATCATCGTGGGCGGCAAGATGCGCTACGAGAACGGCGCCATCCGCGTGCCCGACGGGCCGGGCCTCGGCGTGGAGCTCGATCGCGACAAGCTCGAAGCCTATGCGGCGCTTTACCGGAAGCTCGGCGGCTATCCTTACGATCGCGATCCGGCGCGGCCCGATTGGTTCGCGCGTGTCCCCAACACCGATTGGGCCTCGGTTCCCGGGCCCGTTGAGCCGTGACCGCACCCGTGGTGAAGCGAGCCAGTGTCGGGCAGATCGGACGCATCGGGGAAGCCGCCCGGGTCCTTGCCGAGGAGGTGCTGCGGCTGATCGAACGGCTGCCGGCAGCAGCTCCTTTTGTGGCGGAGTGGCCGGAGCTGCAGCCGTCCCGGGAGATCGCGCCGGCCCGGCTACCGGTGCTCGACCAGCTAAACGATCTGCCGCGAAACGCCACGCCCGCGACGCAGACGATCGTGCAGCACCTCGTCGAGACAGCCGACCAACTCGCCTGGCGTCAGACCTACGCGGCGAGCGATTTCGGCGCCGAGTTCCTGAGACGCTACGGCTGGACCGAATTGATTGGCCTGCGCGGACCGATCGCGAGCGAAGCCATCGCCTGCGGCTTCCTTCTGCTCGGTCCCGGGATCGACTATCCGGCGCATGCGCACGAAGCCGAGGAACTCTATCTGCCGCTCTCGGGTACAGCCTTATGGAGGCGCGGCGACGAGTCGTGGCAGTTGCGGACGTCCGGCACGCCGATCCATCATCCATCCTGGCTGCCGCATGCCATGCGGACCGCCGCCGAGCCGCTGCTCGCGCTCTATGTCTGGCGCGGCGGGGATCTGGCGGCCAAGTCCAAGATCATGCCCGAATGATGCTGAAATCGAACATCCTGTCAGGTGACGCTCGCCGGATCACCAGTTTGCGCTACGGGAACAGGCCGCGCATCTGCTTCGCGGCAAACACTTTCTCGACGCCGATCGCCATGGCGGCCGTGCGGTGAGCGACGCCGTCGTGCGCGGCCCGGGCCATCACCGTGTCGAACGCCTTGTCGAGCACCTGCTTCAGGCGGTCCAGCACCTCCTGCCGCCGCCAGAAGAGCTGCTGGAGGTCCTGCACCCATTCGAAGTAGCTGACCACGACGCCGCCGGCGTTGCACAGGATGTCCGGAATGACGAAGATCTCGTCGCGACGGGCGTTCAGCACCTCGTCCGCGTCGGGGGTGGTCGGCCCGTTCGCCGCTTCGGCCAGAACCCGGCACTGGAGACGCGGCGCGAGCTGGGCATCGATCACCCGCTCGACCGCCGCCGGCACCAGGATGTCGCAAGGCTGCACCAGGAACTCGGCCGGGTCGAAGCTGAGTTCGTTCGAAAAGCCGCCGAGGTCGCCATGCCGTTCCACGTGGGCCGTGAGGGCTGCCACGTCGAGCCCGCGCCGGTCGAAATAGCAGGCCGCGTGGTCGGATATGCCGATGATCTTGACGCCGCGGTCCACGAGCTCGATCGCGGTGATCGCGCCGACATTGCCGAAGCCCTGGATGATCGCGGTCGAGCCGATCAGCGAGCGGCCGATCCGGTCGTAAACGCGCCCGATGAGGTGAGCGACGCCGAGGCCGGTGGCTTCCCGCCGGCCTTCGGTGCCGCCGGCCGAGACAGGCTTGCCGGTGACGATCTCTGCCACCGTCCGGCCCTGATACATGGAATAGGTGTCCATGAACCAGGCCATGATCTGTTCGTTGGTGCCGAGATCGGGTGCCATCACGTCGACATGCGGGCCCACGAAGGGGATCATCTCCTGCATGTACCGCCGGGACAGGTTTTCGAGCTCGCGCCGGGACAGCGCCCGGGGATCCACCGCGATGCCTCCCTTGGCGCCGCCGTAGGGAAGGCCGGCCAGCGCGCATTTCCAGCTCATCCACACCGCCAAGGCCGCCACTTCGCCCATGTCGACCGTGGGCGCGAAGCGCGTGCCGCCCTTGGTCGGGCCGAGCGTCAGGTGGTGCTGCACCCGAAATCCCTGGAACAGGGCCGTGCTGCCGTCGTCCCGGTGGATCGGGCAGGCGATGGCGACGGCGCGCTTGGGGTAGAGCAGGCGATCGCGCTGGTCTTCGGCGATGCCGAGGTGATCGGCGATGACGCCGAACTGGCGCCGGGCCATGTCGAATACGGGACCGCTGTAGATCTGCAAGGCTACCTCCCAAAGAGCGCCGGAACCGACCTTGGGAAGAGACGGGATGCGAGGCGGTCGGTCCCTAAACCCGCATCAGTCATTGGCGGTGCGTCCGCTCTGGGGCAGAAGTTCGGCCGGAGGCGGCGCCGCGATCCCGACCTGGCCCTTGCCGACGTGCCATATGCCGACCGCAACGCCGAGCAACCGCACCTCGCCCCCCTCGCTCTTCGTGAGCAGGGGTGCCCCAGAGTCGCCCGGCGCGATCACGCAATCGTGGGAGATCAAGCTGCCGGCCACCGGACCGAGCACTTGGCAATCGGCGTCGGCAGTCATGACGAAGGCCCGATCGCGGGCGAAGCCGCCAACCATGATCCTGGTCTTCGGGGCGGCCGCCTCCGCGGAGGGCCGCAAGGGCCTCGTGCTGTCGGGGAGCGGTTCGGCCAGGACGAGGACGGCCCAGTCCGTCGCGGCGGTTGTCCGCTCGGCATTGGGATCGTAGCCGGGGCCGAGCCGATAGCGCGCAACGCGTGCATGCGTGCGATAGTCCCCGCGATCGTAACCGAGGAGGAAGTGAATGGCATCGGGCGGCAGAAAGCGATGCGTTCGGAACGCATAAAGGCAATGGGCTGCCGTCAGCACTTTGTCGCGCGCGATCACGGCACCGGTGCAGGATCCGCCGACACTGTTGAACAGCTTGCCGACCGACGACCACGGATACGCATTTGCATCCACGGTCGTGTGATGAGCCTGACCGAGGTTGGCGGGCCTGTCCTGGCTCAGCGCGGGTGCCGCCCCGCATAGCGCCGCGAGGCCCAGGCTCACCGCCATGCCGTTCCGTTCGAGCTCACGCCGTATTTTCGTAATGATGGAGATGGTGCGCCTTGTTGGTCGATCGCGCCGGCCGGCCACATGGAAGCCGCTTGCGTCCACATACAAGAACGACAGCCCAAGTACCAGAGCCGCGCTGCCGCCGCGGGCAAAGGCTGCCGGATGTCGAGCGGGCATGCGCCAGGGAGCGAGCGGAGGGTGTTCGGGGAACCGACCCCTGGACAGACAAGTCCTGCGAAGAGGCGAAGCCTCCGGAGATGGCGCGAACTGCCTGGCTGCCCCGAGGCTTCCTCGGCCGAGTCTTGACGCTGAACACACTTTCATAAAACTGTCACAATAGGATTCGGACAGGGGCTGCAGGCTCGGCATCCCGGAATATGGAGAGGGGCAGCATGCTTGACTGGTTTCGTGCCCTGTTGCCGAAAGAGGACCGTTTCTTCGCTTTGTTCGACCGCCACGCACATACGATCGTCGCGGCCGCGGCGGCCCTGCAAGAGCTTCTCGAGGGCGGGGACTCTGTCCCCCGGTGTTGCGGAGCGATAGCGAGACAAGAGGAGGCGGCCGATGAAATAACCCGGGAAGTGCTGCTCGCGGTCAGGCGAACCTTCATCACCCCGTTCGACCGCAGCGACATCCAGACTCTGATCACCTCGCTCGACGATGCCATCGACCAGATGCAGAAGACAGCGAAGGCCATTCAGCTCTTCGAAGTCGCGCAATTCGCCGAACCCATGCGCGACATGGGCAAAATCATCGGGCAGGCCGCGAAGGTCATCGACGACGCGATTCCGTTGCTGAGGTCGCTCGGCCAGAACTCCGCCCGGTTGAACAGCTTGACCGAAGAAGTGATCGCCTTGGAAGGGCGCGCCGACGATACGCACGAGCGAGGCCTGAAGGCACTGTATCTGGCCTCCCGGTCCGATCCGATGACGTTCATCGTGGGTTCCGAAATCTTCGACCACTTGGAAAGAGTCATGGACCGTTTGGAAGACGTGGCAAACCGCATCAGCAGCATCCTGGTCGAGCATCTTTGACCGGGAGAGCGATTTGGAACTCTGGCACGCGACTCCCTTTCTGCTTCTGCTGGTCGGAACGGCGTTGATCTTCGATTTCTTGAACGGCCTTCATGACGCGGCCAATTCGATCGCGACGATCGTTTCGACGCACGTGCTGTCGCCGCGCTACGCCGTGTTCTGGGCGGCTTTCTTCAATTTCGTCGCCTTCCTGGTCTTCGGGCTGCACGTGGCCGGTACGGTGGGGACAGGGATCGTGACCGCCGACGTGATGGACGATCGCGTCGTTTTCGGAGCCCTCATGGGGGCGATTTCCTGGAACGTGCTGACATGGCTTGCGGGCATACCGTCGAGCAGTTCGCACGCGCTCATCGGTGGGCTGCTGGGCGCCGGGATCGCCAAAGCCGGGCTGCGGGCGGTGGTCTGGGACGGCGTTCTCAAGACCACGGCGGCGATCGTGCTTTCTCCCGCCTTGGGCTTCGTCCTTGCCATGTTGCTCATGCTCTTGGTGCTTTGGGCTTTCGTCAGGTCGACGCCACTTCGGGTCGACAAGCTGTTCCGAGTCCTGCAGTTCGTGTCCGCCTCGCTCTATTCGCTTGGCCATGGCGGCAACGACGCCCAGAAGACCATGGGTGTCATCGCGGTGCTGCTTTATGCGCACGGTTTGACTGGCGGAGGATTCCACGTCCCGCTTTGGGTCGTGCTGTCCTGCCAGAGCGCAATGGCGCTCGGGACGCTGTTGGGCGGGTGGCGAATCGTCCACACCATGGGCTCGAAGATCACGCGGTTGTCGTCGATGCAGGGTTGCTGCGCCGAAACCAGCGGCGCCATTACGTTGTTCCTCGCCACGATGCTCGGCATCCCGGTTTCGACGACGCACACGATTACCGGGGCGATCATCGGGGTCGGCGCGTCGCGCCGGGTTTCCGCAGTGCGATGGAACGTCGCAAAGAACATCGTCGTCGCTTGGATCGTAACCATGCCGATGGCGGGACTGGTCGGAGCGTCGTTCTACGCCGTGTCTGGTCTGTTCGTCTGGTGATGAGGGTTCCGTCGACGCGTGGAAGACGCGCAGCCCGTCGATCCGGGCCGGTGCGCAGATCGAGCTTAGGATAGGGCGGGACAATGCGGATCCAGTACGCGGCCCTGCCGTTTCGGAAAACGGACATCGTCCAGGTGCTGCTGATCACATCGCGCGAAACCCGGCGTTGGGTCGTCCCCAAGGGTTGGCCCATGAAGGGGCGGAGCCCGTCGAAGACCGCCGCTCTCGAAGCCTTGCAAGAAGCAGGGGTCGAGGGTGAAGTCGCGACCAAGGCGTTTGGCTCGTATTCCTATGTGAAGCGCGGACCAGGCGAGAAAAGCTGGACCTGCAAGGTCCATGTTCACCCGCTCGCAGTCCGTAAGGAACGCGATCGATGGCGAGAACACAAGGAGCGCGTTCGGCAATGGTTCAGCGTGGCGGAAGCTGCCGAAGCGGTGGAAGAGCCGGATCTCAAGAAAATCATTCTGGAGTTCGGGGCGCACGAAACCTGACGGTCCGTGCCGAAGACGGTTCCCGGCCACGCCGCCACCGGCGGGACCCGATAGCTGCAATGAAGCCGAGATTGATCCGCGCCAAGGCCTCAGCTTTATGGCCGTCGTGCCTAGTCTATTCATATGGCCGGTGTGCGTAATCTATTCATGCGATGCTTTGCATCGCGCGCCCTTTGGGCGCTTACTCCCTAGACTTGGGCCGCCATGGTGCGGTCATTTTTTCGGCCTGCTCCGACCGGTGGCGCTATGGAGCACGAACCGAACATCAATGCAAGGCAGCCATGCCGGATTGTAGTACCGTCCGTCAAAAAAGTATCGCGACCAGTCCGGCCGGCATGGCCTTGGAGATCGCCACGGACCTCGCCCGAGGGGCGGCGATCGAGCAGTCGCGCCGCTCGTTCTGAGCGAACTCGGCGGACCTCGACGGGCCCCCGGTCAGCGCCAGCGCTCCCGTCTCCGCTCGGGTGCTACGTGATCTTGCAAACCGTGAGTGCATTGTGAGTACGATTTGGTTCCCCCATCGAATACGGGGCGATTTTGAGTTATAGTTTTGCATGATAATTATATTTGACCGTATATTTTGATATATACTTCGGAATAGTTTCAACATATTCTCGCCCCAAAGGGTTCTATGGTGCCCGACCGTTCAGAAACAGAATGGGAAAACGATCGAGTGAATCATAAAATCATTGCTGTATCGGCGTTTATCTCGGGAACGTGCCTTGCAGGTGCCGGTGCTCAGGCCAGCGTGCATCATTCCGCTCAAGGGGGCTTGGCATCCTGGTATGGTCCAGGTTTCCACGGCCGACGTACGGCGAGCGGAGAGCGTTTCAACACCGGCGCCCTCACGGCCGCACACCGCTACTGGCCCTTTGGGACGCGGGTGCGGGTCACAAACAAACGCAATGGTCGATCAGTCGTCGTCAGGATCAACGACCGCGGGCCCTATTGTGGCGGCCGGGTCATCGACCTTTCGCATGCGTCGGCACAAGCCATCGGGCTGGCAGGCGTCGGGCGGGTGATCCTCGCACGGCTTTGAACGATCGTCCCTGAAAGAGACTTCCAACAGCCCCGAGTGCTGCGACAGTCAAGCAAGGTCGGGGACACTCGGCGCCGACCAACACTGGCGGACCGGCCTAACCCGCGGCACTTGGCGCCAGTGGCAGAAAGCGCTCGAAGGGGATAAAGGTTCCGCTTCGAAGAAAGCCTGAACCCGACTTTCGAACCCTTTGAGAGGACGACCGTGATGATGAGCCGCCGCCTGTTTCTGGCCAGCACCGCAGCCAGCGCCTCGCTCGTGGCCGGCATTCCCGGCCCACTCCTTTCGGCCGTGCTGGCCGAACCTGCCGGCCTCAAGCTGACCGAAGCGGAGTGGCGCAAGCGATTGACCCCGGCGCAGTTCGCTGTTCTGCGGCAAGCCGATACCGAACGGCCGTTCAGCAGCCCTCTCGTGCATGAAACCCGCAAGGGATTGTTCGCCTGCGCCGGGTGCGGGACGGCCTTGTTCTCGTCGCGCACGAAATACGATAGCGGCACCGGCTGGCCTAGCTTCTGGCAGCCGCTGGCAGGAACCGTCGTCGAGCGCGAGGACCGCAGCGACGGTATGATCCGTAACGAAGTGCTGTGTCACCGCTGTTCCGGGCATCTGGGTCACGTGTTCAACGACGGCCCAAAACCGACAGGCCTCAGGTATTGCATGAACGGTACGGCGATGACATTCCAGGTCGGAGAGGGCTAGCGGTTGGCGATGTTTCGTCGGCCGTTCTCGGCAGGGTTCCGCTCCAACACCCCGGTGCCGAAACGCCTCGCATAGAAACTCCGCTGGGCGGCTGAGAACGGGCCGGGTAAGCCGACCGGCCAGGCAGGAGGGACGTTAGGGCTATCGTATAGCTATAACTTCTGTCCGTGAGCGTCTACAGCGTGGCGGAAGCCAGAAATCCGAACTGATCGACCGCGCGATGGCCGGCGAAGGCGTGGTGATCAGCCGCCATGGTCGACCCATTGTCGAGCTTAGGCCCGTAACAGTTCCGGTGGCGCCTGTGTCGAGTCCCGACCTCGTTGGCTGGCCGCCGGCGGATTGGAGCGAAACCCTCGCCGAGGACGGCTGCTAGCGTTGTTGACGATCGATCCGCTGACGCCCCGCGCGGACGCCTTGCTGCGTGCGCGCTCGCCGGTTTTGGTGTCGAGTGACTTTGCGAACGCCGAGTTCGCATCTGCCGTTGCCCGCAGAGTACGAGCCGGCGAAATCACGCCCGATGGGGCTCATATCGTCTTCGCCGATCTGGACGTCTGGGCGGCTCGGGTGACCGAGCGTGTCGAGACAACGACCAGCGACGTAAAAGCCGCGGAGGCGTACCTGCGCCGTCGCGATATGACGCTGAGAACGCCGGATGCTCTCAACATCGCCATCGCGCAGCGCGTTGGCGCAGTGCTCGCGACATTCAGCGATAAGATGAGGACCTCGGCTGAGATCCTCGGAACGCACGCGATCACGGCATAGACTTGCAATGAGCGCGACGCCACCGTCTCAAGAAGTCACGCCGCCAGCCAGCCGCCATCCACCACCAGGTTGGAACCCGTGATGAAGGTCGCGGTGTCGCCGGCCAGGAAGACCGCCGCATTGGCGATGTCCTGTGGCCGGCCGAGCCGCGGCCAGGGCGTCCGCCGTCGCGCATTCTCGAGCAGGGCCGGGTCCATCGGCAGGCCCGGCTTCCCGGTGACGATCTTGCCCGGCGAGATGGAATTGCACACGATGAGGTCCTTGGCATAATCCACCGCGATCTGCCGGGTGATGTAGATCGCTCCCGCCTTGCTGACCCCGTAGGGACAGTCGCGCGGCGATGTCACGATGCCCTGCTGCGAGCCGAGGTTGATGATGCGGCCCCGGACCTCGGCCACGGGCTCCTGGCGGAGCATCTGCGCCACGGCGCGCTTGCAGCCGTGGAACAGGCCCGTCATATTGACCGCCATGACGTGGGCCCATTGCTCCTCGGAGGTGTCGAGCAGGGGCGTTCCGGAATAGGTGGCTGCGTTGTTGACCATGACGTCGAGCCTGCCGAACCGCTCGACCGCCTCGCCGACGAGGGAGTCCACATCGGCCCAGCGCGACACGTCGGTCCTGCGGAAGAAGGCTCGGCCCCCTTCAGCCGCGATCGCCTCGGCGGTGGGCGCGCCTCCCTCGAGCACCTCTTCGGTGATGTCGGCCAAGCCCACGACCGCGCCCTCGGCCGCGAAGGATTGCGCGATGGCGCGGCCGATTCCCGAACTGGAACCGGTGACGATCGCGATTCTGCCGGCCAGATGGTTCATGCCTGATCTCCATGCGCATGCACTGAGGCGGGCGTGACGCCCGAGCCCGGCCTAGCTCTCGCGATGCAATTGTTCAACAAGCTCGCCGAGCGCACGCGCATCGGCCGGGGCATCGTGCGCGACACCTACGGATCCGGCGAGCAGGCCGCACACGACCTGATGCGCGAGACGGCGCTTGCTCTGGGGCTCGAGATCGGCGTCG
>JBBPYT010000189.1:0-13413 GCA_038199665.1 Hyphomicrobiales bacterium | reverse complement strand
GCAGAGTAAAACGCTATGTCGCCGGGGCTCGCCGCCTGAGCTGCGAGGCTCCCGCCTCATATCATAAATCGTCATGACAATTATAAATAACATTCGCTTTTATGATGGCATAGCACTGCTATCCAGGCATTGAATCCCAGGAACAGTGCCATGCGAGCCGATGTTCTCGTGAACCGATCGATCGACATATTGGCCAGAATGGCAGCCTTGGGGCGCGCGATGAAGATGGCCTGGGCTCGCCGAAAACTCCTGGGCGAACTCGGATCGCTCGACGACCATCTGTTGCGCGACATGGGAATCACACGCCAGGACATTGCGTCAGTTCTTGCCGAGCCGGGTCTGGAGGATCCGACGTTGCGGCTGGCTGCGCGGGCCCGGGAGGCACGCCGGGGCCAACGGGCCACGGCTTTGGAAGAGCGCCGTTGGGCCGCCATGTTGAGCGAGACCGAACGCCCGGCCGCAACCGGACGCGACAGCCGCACCGCTTGAGATCGTTCAGAATGAGCTCGATCACTCGGCGTTCGAACGCGACCGGGAGGTGATCCGGCCGACGACGCTATAGGCGGTCAGGAGGGCAGCCGTGCCGAAGACGGCCGCTCCCGCGGCGACTCCGAGCTGGCCACCCTGGACACCGCCGACCGCCGCCCCCCAGGTCACGAAGGGAATCGTGCCCAAAGTGGCCCGCCCCCAGTTGAACAGCGTGGACAGCATTGGACATCCTAAATTGTTGAACGCCGCATTGGCGACGAACAGCAGGCCGATGAACAGCCACGCCGACACTCCGAATTTGCAAAAGAAGGCGAGATAGTCCGCCGTGTCGGAGGTGGCTTGGAACAGAGCCGCGATGAGCGGCCAGCCAAGCGCCAGGATCGCCCAGGTCGCGAGCGCGTACAAAGCGGTGACGAGAAAGCAGCTCGTCAGCGTTTCCATGACCCGGTCGAACCTCCGGGCCCCGAGATTCTGCCCGATGATGGGTCCGACGGCGCCCGTCAGAGCGAATACAACCGCGAAGGCCACATAGACGACCCGGTCGATCATGGCGCTCGCCGCAACGGCCGAATCGCCGAACCGGGCGTAAACGTGCAGCGCGTAGCCGTTTCCGACCGGCGTGGCGAGATTGGTCATGATGGCCGGCAGCGCAACACTCATCAGCAGCATCGTATCCCTCAGCGCTGCTGAAGGTCGCTGCCGTTCGACCATCTGGTGAATAGTGGAGGCGCCGTGCCATCCAACCGCCAGGAAGACCAGCCGGGCAATCACGGTTGAGATCGCCGCTCCGTTGATACCGAGGCCGAGGCCGAAAATCAGCACCGGATCGACGACGGCAGTGACCAGCGCGCCGGCTAGGGTGACGTACATGGCGCGGCGCGCATCCCCCGCGGCTCGCAGGAGGCCCGACAGGGCCATGCCGAGCGCAAACGGAACATTGGCCGGCAACGTGATGAACAGATACAGCCGTGCGATATCGAACGTATCGCCCCGGGCGCCGAGCAGGTGCAGCAAAGGGCTTGCGAAAGCCAGCGCAACCAGCGCCACGATGGCGCTCAGGACCGCAACATGCAGCAACCCCGAAGTTGCGAGCCGCCGGGCGCCTGGCCGGTCCCCTGCGCCGAGCGCGCGTGAAACGGCGGCCGTCACCGCGATGGTAAGCCCGATGTTGATCGCAACGGGGTAGAGCAGCACTTGGGTTGCGAACCCGACCGCGGCCTTCAGATCGGTCCGGCCGAGCCAGGACACGTAGAGGAGCGACAGGAAGTCCACCAGGAAGATCGACAGGGCGCCGATCGCTCCCGTGCCGGTCATGACCAGCGTATGGCCCAGGATCGACCCTCGAGTGAACTTCGGACCCGTGGCCGACGGGTCGAGCGCCGGCGTCGGCCGTTCCACGGACAATTGCTCCGAGATTTCGGTTTCGAGAGATGGACCCTCCGGGGAAAGGTTCATGCGTGCCACGGCGTCCAAAGCTCGCAAGCATGCCGCGGTCCCGGCAGAACCTCTGCGAGGTCGGGCCGAGCTTGAACTGCCGGATCCGGGTTCCTGAGGCCGATGCAGCCGGCCATAAGCGTATCCACGCTCATCCGACCGTCGACCGGCGCGCAAGATCGCTCGGCGACATATCGTTTAGAGACCGCATCTGCGCCCTCGGCCCCCCTCGCGAAAAAGACTCGAACACGTGCTTCGGCAAGCGTGAGATCTTCGGAAGAGCCACTCGAACGCAGTGCACGGTGGCAGCAGTCGAGGAAGACCGGTTGAGACGGAACATTGCATAACGCCAGCATCGGACCACTTTATGGGAGTGTACCGATGGCACGAAGCACCGCGGTCGGTCCATGTTTCTCTTCCGGGGGCTTGCTTCGTGCGCGCGGGCATCGGGAAATCTGCCGTTCCGGTCGGAGAACAAGCAAGCACGGTCAGCGCCGCCGAGACAAACCGTCTGCTTGACCCTTCCGCCAGCTTCCCCCACAACGCGCGCGACCCCATTCGGAATACCGCAATGATCAAACCGCCGCTGCAAATCCTGCTCTGCGCCCCCCGCGGCTTCTGCGCCGGCGTGATCCGGGCGATCGACGCCGTCGAGCAGGCCTTGAAGCTCTACGGCCCTCCGGTCTACGTCCGACACGAGATCGTGCACAACAAGTACGTGGTCGAGTCGCTGAAGAAGAAGGGCGCCATCTTCGTCGAGGAGCTTGATGAAATCCCTCCGACGAGCGCGCCGGTGATCTTCTCGGCACATGGAGTGCCGAAGGCAATCCCGCTGGAGGCTTCGGCGCGCAACCTCTTCGCGATCGACGCGACCTGTCCCCTGGTCACGAAGGTGCATCGGGAAGCGGAACTGCATCATCGGCGTGGATATACCGTGATCCTGGTCGGCCATGCCGGCCATCCGGAAGTCGTGGGGACGCTGGGGCAACTGCCCGAAGGTGCGGTGATTCTGGTCGAGAACATCGCCGACGTCCATCGCCTCGCCGACGAGGCCGGTCCGGAGCTCCTGAACAGAGCCCTCGCCTTCGTCACGCAGACGACGCTTTCGGTGGACGATACGCTCGGCATCGTCGAAGCGCTGAAGGAACGGTTTCCCGCAATTGTCGGGCCGCACCGGGAGGACATCTGTTATGCGACGACCAACCGCCAGGAAGCGGTCAAGCGAATCGCCCCAACGGTCGACGCCATGCTGGTGGTCGGCTCGGCCAATTCGTCGAACTCCCAGCGGTTGAAGGAGGTGTCCGAGAGGGCCGGCTGTCGGGTTAGCCAGCTGGTGCTCCGGGCAAGCGACATCGATTGGGCCCCGTTGGGCTCGATCAACACGATCGGGATCACGGCCGGCGCTTCCGCGCCCGAAGTCCTGGTGGAGGAAATCATCGATGCTTTCGCCGAACGCTACGCCATCGAAGTCGAGACCGTAGCGACGGTCACCGAAACGATGTTCTTTCCGCTTCCCCGAGAGTTGCGCGAGACGGTGTGACCGGCCGGGCCGGACCAGTCCTGGCTAGCTGTTCAACAGCAGGACGACGCCGGCAAGGATGAGTGCCATGCCGGCGATTTCGCGCATTGCCGCACCTTGCCCGATGCGCCGCGACACGATCCCGGCGAAGATCATTTCGACCAGGCCCAGCGTCCGCACCGGCGCCGCAGCCGCAAGAGCGAATGCCAGGAACCAGAATTGCGACGCCAACGCGCCCAGGAAGCCCGCCACGAGCGAAGGGCCCCAGCGGCGCAGGATGGCCAGCATGGTCGGACGGTCGAACAGCGTGAGGAAGGTCGCCAGAACGGCGGTGTGGATCAGCAGGCTCGCGACCAGGATCGTGGTCCCGGCGATGAGCCATGACGGCGAGGAGACGCTCGTGATGGCACCACGGTAGCCGACGGCCGACAAGGCGAAGCAGCCGCCGGCCACGATGCCGGTTGCCACGCTGCGCCACGATTGCGCCGTGCCGGCCGCACCGCCCTGGCGCCGCGGCCATGAGGCCACCATCACGCCCGCGGTCGCGATGACGATGGCGGCCAGCGCCGCCGGCCGGGGTCGCTCGCCGAGGAACATGAGCGCGAAGACAGCCACTTGCAGAGGCTCGGTCTTCGTGTAGGCGATGCTGATCACGAAGGAGCGGTCGCGCATCGTCATGAGCATCAAGGCCGTCGCGGTGAATTGGGCAGCCGCGCCGAAGGCGGTCCAGCCGAGCGGGACCGGGCCGAGATCGGGCAAGGGGGTGCCGGTGCCAAGCCGCACCAGGGCGAGGAACAGCACAGCGAAAGGAAGGCCGAAGATGAAGCGCACGTGCGTCGCGCCGATGGCGCCGAGGGAATCGATCAGCCCGCGTTGCATGACGTTGCGCGCCGTTTGGGTTCCGGCGGCGATCAGCGTGAAGACGACCCAGAGCCAGCCGTGAATCATGGAGCGCTGCCTCGTGATGGGCTGAGGAGCGGACGGGCGCATCGATGCCGGAAAGCGCCGACGAGAAATCGCAGGCGGCCCGCGTTTGACCGGGGCTGGGGCTGTCGCTAACACGGCCGCGGCCGCAATGTCATGACCCCCGTTTATCGGCGGGGGCTGGTGGAGCGGCGCAATTTCCGCGACACGAGGACCAGTGGTCCTGGATCTCCCCTATGGCCGTTTACACCGAAGTCACCGCCGACGAGCTTGAGCGATTCATTGCCGGCTACGACATCGGCGCGCTGCTCTCCTGCAAAGGCATTGCGGAAGGCGTCGAAAACTCCAATTTCCTGCTGCACGCGCAAGCGGGCCTTTACATCCTGACGCTTTACGAAAAGCGCGTCGCGATCGGCGACCTGCCGTTCTTTCTCGGCCTGATGGAGCATCTGGCGGCCCGTGGTATCAACTGCCCGCAACCCGTCCGCAGCCGACAGGGGAACGCGCTTGGCCAGATCGCCGGTCGTCCCGCCGTCATCGTGACGTTTCTCGACGGCGTCTGGATGAAGACTCCGAGCCAAAGCCAATGCGGGCAACTCGGCCGGGCGATGGCGGAACTGCATCGAGCGGGCGCTGACTTCGGGCTGCGACGACCGAACGCTCTCTCGCTTGCTGCCTGGCCCAAGCTCTTCAAGGCCGCCGCGGCGCGAGCCGACGAGGTCGCGTCCGGGCTGGCCGACGAAACTGGAGCCGAAATCGCCTTTCTGCAGCAACACTGGCCCGATGGACTGCCGCAGGGCGTCATTCACGCCGACTTGTTTCCCGACAACGTTTTCTTCCTGGGAGACCGGCTTTCGGGACTGATCGACTTTTATTTCGCCTGCAACGATGCCTTGGCCTACGATCTTGCGGTGTGTCTCAACGCCTGGTGTTTCGCGGATGCGGGCGGGTTCGACCCGAACAAAGCTGCGGCGCTGCTCGAGGCCTATTGCGGCGTACGAGATCTGACGGAGGCGGAGATCGCGGCACTGCCGGTGCTGGCGCGCGGCGCCGCGCTGCGCTTCATGCTGACCCGGCTGGTCGACTGGCTGAACGTTCCGCCGGGAGCCTTGGTGAGGCCCAAGGATCCACTGGAATATCGGAGCAGGCTGCGCTTTCACCAAACCGTGCGAACGGCCAGCGAGTACGGATGGCGATGACCGATGCGATCACGATCTGGACCGATGGAGCCTGCTCCGGCAATCCCGGCCCTGGAGGCTGGGGCGCCATCCTGCGCGCCGGCGATCGCGAAAAGGAGCTGTTCGGCGGCTCTCCCGTTACCACCAACAACCGCATGGAACTCATGGCCGCCATCATGGCCCTAGAGGCCCTGAAGCGGCCCAGCGAAATCGACCTGCACACCGACTCGCAATATGTGCGCGGCGGGGTGACGGGCTGGATCAATGGGTGGAAGCGAAACGGCTGGCGAACGGCTGACAAGAAGCCGGTCAAGAACATCGAGCTGTGGCAGCAGCTCGATGCCGCGACCGAGCGGCACCGCATCCGCTGGCATTGGGTGAAAGGCCATGCCGGGCACCCCGAGAACGAGCGGGCCGATGCCCTGGCCAGGCAGGGTATGCAGCCTTTCCTGAGGCGCCCCGCAGGTGCGGTGGTCGACACCTAATATAAGGCTAGACAGGGTGGCCCTTGGGTCCACTCCCGCGAGGTCCCACCCCCCGCGATATGGGCCGTGCGCAAGTACGAAGAGCGCGCCCGATGCGAAAGCTCGACCGCGCTTCGAGGTCGCGGCCGCGCGATTGGCAAGCGGCGCGCTTGCGCTCAGCCCTCCTAGGCCGGTGGCCAGCGGTGGCCCGGCTGATGCCCGAGGCTCACTGCCCTTTTTCGACCTGGCCGCGGATTTCGCCGCCCTTGTTGGCGTCCGTGTGGATGTTGAAATACATGTCGCCGTTGGCGAGCGTCTTTGTCTGGTCGTCAGTCAAGGTCGCCGAGCCTTCGAAGGGGCTGGTCAGAGGACCGGTGATCGGCACCATGGGAGGAGCATTTTTGCCGGCGGCCGCCGGACCGTGGAAATGCGCCATGCTGGCCGGGCCGGTCAGGTCCGTGTAGCCGACTTTCCAGGACAGCTTCTTCGTGCCCGTATCGTAGGTAGCCGTGAGATGGCCGGCGCCCTTACTGCTATTCGGCGGCACCTCGGTGTCGGCTCGCAGATCGGCCTTGTAATTGACCGTCTCGGCCCACGCGGGCGCGGTCGCCATCAGGCCCACAAGTGACAATCCGGCAAGCGATGCAAAACGAAACATGGTTTTCCCTCCCTGGTACGAAGCGCCAGCGCGCTTCCAAGGTCATTATAGGGCCTCCCGCCACAGTGCCAACGTCATAGGCTCAGCGGGAGAACTTCTTGTACTTCAGCCGGTGCGGGATGACGCTGTCGATGCCCAGCCGGCGCTTCTTGTCCTCTTCGTAGTCGGCGAAATTGCCTTCGAACCATTCCACGTGACTATCGCCCTCGAAGGCCAGCATGTGGGTCGCGATCCGGTCCAGGAAGAAGCGATCGTGGCTGATGATCACGGCGCAGCCGGCGAAGCTCTCGAGCGCGTCTTCGAGCGCCCGCAGCGTGTCGACGTCGAGGTCATTGGTCGGTTCGTCGAGCAGCAGCACGTTGGCGCCCGACTTCAGCATCTTGGCCAGATGCACGCGGTTGCGCTCGCCGCCCGACAGCATGCCGACTTTCTTCTGCTGGTCGCTGCCCTTGAAATTGAAGGCGGAGCAATAGGCGCGTGAATTGATCTCGCGCTTGCCGAGATAGATCACCTCGTTGCCGCCCGACACTTCTTCCCAGACGGTCTTCTTGCCGTCGAGCGCGTCGCGCGACTGGTCGACATAGCCGAGATGGACGGATTCGCCCACCTCGATGTCGCCGGCGTCCGGCTTATCCTGCCCGGTGATCATGCGGAACAAGGTGGTCTTGCCGGCCCCGTTGGGACCGATCACGCCGACGATGCCGCCGGGCGGCAGCTTGAACGACAGGTCGTCGATCAGCAGCTTGTCGCCGTACCCTTTGTTCAGGTGCTCGAAGTCGATGACGTTGTTGCCGAGCCGCTCTGCCACCGGAATGACGATCTGCGAGGTCGAAGGTGCCCGATCGGCGCTCTTGCGCAGCAGTTCGTCGTAGCGCTGAATGCGCGCTTTCGATTTGGCCTGCCGGGCTTTCGGCGAAGACGAGATCCATTCGCTTTCGGCTTCGAGCTGCCGCTGCCGGGCCTCCTCTTCGCGGCCCTCCTGGGCAAGCCGCTTCTGTTTCTGCTTCAGCCAGGTAGAGTAGTTGCCCTCGTAGGGAATGCCGCGGCTGCGGTCGAGCTCGAGGATCCAGCCCGTGACGTTGTCGAGGAAGTAGCGGTCGTGGGTGACGATCAGGATGGCGCCCGGGTAGTTGCGCAGGTGCCCTTCGAGCCACGACACGGTCTCGGCGTCGAGATGGTTGGTCGGCTCGTCTAGCAGCAGCATTTCGGGCTGTTCCAACAGCAGCTTGCACAGTGCGACGCGGCGGCGCTCGCCACCCGAAAGCTTGCCGACCTCGGTATCGTCCGGCGGGCAGCCGAGAGCGTCCATGGCCTGATCGACCTGCGCATCAAGGTCCCAAAGGCCCTGCGCCTCGATCTCGTCCTGCAGCCGGGTCATTTCGTCGGCCGTCTCGTCTGAATAGTTCATGGCAAGTTCGTTGTATCGGTCGAGGACATCTTGCTTCTGCTGGACTCCGAGCATGACGTTGCCGCGCACGTCGAGTGTTTCATCGAGCTTGGGCTCCTGCGGCAAGTAGCCGACCCGCACGCCGTCCGCCACGAAGCCTTCACCCGAAAAATCCTTGTCGATGCCGGCCATGATCCGCAGCAGGGTGGACTTGCCCGAACCGTTGACGCCCAGGACCCCGATCTTGGCCGTAGGGTAGAAGGACAGATGAATGTTGTCCAAAACCTTCTTGCCGCCTGGGTAAACCTTGGTCAGACCTTGCATGTGATAGACGAACTGAGGGGTGGCCATGGCTAACTTCGTGGCTCGCAAACGGAAGGAGTGATTGCGGGGACAGGTAGCAGGCGCAAGGCCCCGTTACAAGGCGAGGAGGAGCGCCTCGGGAGGCCCGAAGTGAAGGCCACCACAAGGCCGCCTGGCGGCAATCAAGCTCGACGCTACCCGGCAGGACGTTCGTCTCGATCCGGACCGTCGGCGTTTTCGCCGGGAGTGGGTCCCCTAGCGGTGCCACTCCGCCCGTGCTAGGCGAGCCGAGCTTGAGGGGGAACCGCCCGGAGGCTCGCCTCCGGACCATGGGAGAAGCTCGTGAGCTCAGTCACCGTCGCATCTGACAGCCCGAATGACCCGCCAGCGATGATCGCCTCGCCGCCGCCCCATGCTCCGGGCCAGGTCCCGCCCCTGTTCTCGCCCGACACGGCGGGGGAAGATCGTTCGGGACGCGGCGTCACCGCAAGATTCCTTGCTGGACTGGCGTCGCATCCCCAGGCCGGGACGCCTTTCCTGGTGGCGCTCTTCGGCTCCGCCGGCTCTGGCAAGTCCGCCCTCCTTCGGCAGGTTCTGGATGCGCTCCGGGCACTCGGCGGCAGCCCTGGAAGCACCCCGTCAGGCGGCTCGGATCGGCCCTCGATCGTCGGCGTGCGCATCGACGCCTCGACCGGCGCAGACGCGCAGTCAACAGTGGTGTCCCGCATCTTCACGGCGCTGAGCCTCGCCTATCCGAGCCTCGCGGAAGAAGCGGTCTATATCGGCGGCGATCCGCTCAAGGCCGCACGCGCGGCAGGTGAACGGGTCAACGATCTGCGCCGTAAGCTCGATTCGGAGCGTCAGGTGCTCGATGAGCTCGGAGGTCGTCAGGCACGGCTCGCCGAAACCGTGCTGTTCGAGTCGCCCGGGTCCCGGGTCGATGTCTATGCGCGCGCCAATCGCGGGCGAATCGAAGCGCGGCAGCGGGCCTTCGGCGTGCCGGGTACAGACCCGATCGCCAGCTACAAGAGTCTCGTCCGCGAAGCCGCCGAAGGAGGCGGAGGGACGTCGCGGGTCGGCCTTGTGTTGCGGGCCCTATGGGGGTTCAAGGGCCAAGGCACGCTGATCGCCCTCGCCGTTCTGCTTTTGGTCATCGGCTGGGGCAGCGGCGACCTGGCCGAAAATCAGGGCGCCTGGATGGCGTGGCTGAGCGGATTCGGCGATCGTTTCGCAGGTCTGTCGGCTTGGGCGCAGGACCGCGCCGGCTGGCTCGCGCCGGTGAGTCATGCGGCCTACGGCCTGGCGTTCGTGGCGATCCTGGTCGACATCGTACGGGCCATCCGGTTTCTGCATCCCATCCTCAAAGGCGCGAACTTGTTGACCGGGGATCTCGACGGCCGCCGACGCGACCTCGACAGCCTGCTGGCGCATCAAACCCGCCGCGTGGATCATGTCGCCGCCGAAGCCGACGCCGCCGTGCGCACCGCTGAAAGCGCCGAACGCCGGGTCGAGACTCGGAGAGCCGCAGGCCTTCTCGAACCAACCCTGTCGCCTGCCGAGGGTGTTCTTGGTACCGCAGCCTCGCCGCATGAAGCCGCGGAGGCATTCTTTGCCGGGCTCAGCGCCGCCATGGGCGGTGACGCGGCGAAGGTCGCCGCAACAGCGGGTGTCGGGAGCCCCGGCGGGACCGCGACGAGCCACAACGGCCCGGCCGAGATGACTGCGGCGCCGAACCGCATCGTGGTCGCGATCGACGAGCTAGACCGGCTGTCGCCCGCGGCGGCGGCGTCCTTTCTCGAGACGACGCATCGGCTCCTCGGTCGGCCAAATTTCGTGACCCTGGCGGCAGTCGAACGCAGCCACATTCTGACCGGCTTCGCGGATACCGACCCCGCCCTCGCGGCGGCGCGGCTCGATCGCTGCGTGCAACTGTCCTACGACCTCGATGCGGCCGCCGCGATGCCGGAGAGCATGACGGGGCAACCCGGCGAAGACAACCGCGGCGTCGGCGCAAACGAGATACGGCATCCCACCATCGACCTTCCCTGGCAAGGCTTCGAGACCCAACTGGTGCAGGCGCTGGCGACTTTTGCGGGTCCCAACCCGCGCAGCACCAAGCGCTTCGTCAACAGCTATCGGGTGGCCCGTGCCGATCCGCGGCTGCTCGACGCCACACCAGCCGAACTGGCAGCCCTCGCATGCGCCTTGGCGCTGGATCGCAGTGGGGTCGCGGCGGAACTCGGTGCTGACCGGGAGACGGCTGCGCCGGGCGAGGCCGTCTCTCCGCAAAACGCGCACATTGCCAGGGCGCTGGCGGCCGCGCAGCAGGCCATCGGGTCGACGTTCAGCCCGGCCGACGTACGCCGCGGCCTGCAGGTTGCGCGCATCTACAGCAGGCGGGGATGAGGCGGTGGCTCCCCCGACGCCGGAGCACGGGCTCGGGGCATAAGCCGCCTTCGGCGCGCCCTCTAGCGACGAGGATCAATGCTCGCTTTTAGGCCGGGTCTCGCGTTCGGGCGGCGACCGTGGGTTTGTCTTCCGGGTGCCCCTGCCCCATGATAGCTCTCCTCGGACGAGACATTCGCGGCAATGCGACCCCGATACAGGATCTAAGGAGAACCATGTGAGCACCCTGGACATTGCCGCTCTCGACGCGACGCCGCTCACGCGCGATCCGTTCGATTTCGTCATTGTCGAGCGCTTCATCCGTTCAGACAGGTTCCACGAGGTGATCGACGACTTTCCGCCCATCCCCGGTCCAGGATCTCATCCGCCCGCCGAACTCATGATCAAGGGGCGGTTCAAGACCTTGATGGAGGACCTCGAGGGACCGGAGTTCAGGGCCGCGGTCGAACGAAAATTCGGCGTCGACCTCGCTGGGCGCCCCACAATGTATACGGTCCGAGGCTTCGTGGGCGATCGCGACGGTCACATCCACACGGATTCCAAGACCAAGATCATCACCGTCTTGCTCTACTTGAACGAGGGGTGGGAAGCCGACGGCGGTCGGCTCCGCCTGCTGCGATCGAACGACAGTCTGGACAACCCGGTCGCGGAGGTGTCGCCCAACGACGGTGCGCTTCTCATCTTCCGGCGCTCCGACAATTCGTGGCACGGCCACAAGCCGTTCACCGGACAGCGCCGGGCGATTCAGCTCAACTGGGTCACGGGCCAGGACGTTGTCGCGTCCGAACAGCGCCGCCACGCCTTTGCGACGCGGGTCAAGAAGATCCGCAACATGATCTTGCCGATGGCGGGCTGATCGGAACTTCGGGCGTTCATCGAAAGCGAAGGCCCGAGCAAGGCGAATCGCCAAGCCGAGCGTTCGCGTCGACCTGAGGCGCGCTTTTTGGAACTTAGCCCTGCCGACAGCGTTCATCCGATTGGACGTTTTTCTGTGTTCCTGCTGATCGGGTGTGCTGATCGTCTCCGTTTCAGGAGCGTCGGCGAGCTCCCGTTGACGGGTTGTACGGAGTTCGCCCATGCGTTTGTACGGGCGTCTTATCAGGGCTGCGAATGCTGACTGAGATCAACGGGGCTTTCCCCGCTCGTCCCCGGCCCCATGATTTCAATCGCGAGGATCGATGCGGCATGAACGACCGGCATCGATCGAACCTGCGACTGAGCCCATGTGCGACCTCCAGTCCTGCGCGCCGGCAGGCCATCGGACAAAGCTCCCACAACCCGGTCTCCGTTTCATGAGGGAACTGTGCCCGAAGCTCTACGGCCGGACGAGCACCACCCGCCCATTCTGCCTGGCGGGTCCACCTTGAAAGCCGAACGTATTCAATTTGCTCTCGACATCGGCCGGACCGGAATATGGGTTTGGGACGCCGTTTCCGGAGACCTTACCGGCGATCCCGGCATTTCCTCGTTGTGGGGCCTGGCACGGGGCACGTCCATCACTGCGCCGCTGTTCCGCTCGTCTTTACATCCCGACGATGCCGCTCGAGTCGCCGAGGAAATGCAGCGAGCCGCTGCGCCGGATGGCCCCGACGCGGCTCTCGTCGAATTCCGGATCAAACGGAGCAGCGACGGCGCCGAACGCTGGATCGCCATCCAGGGACGGCGGTTCCGCCCGGAAGGTGCCGACGGTCCGCTTGAACTCATCGGCGTGGCTCGGGATATAACCGCGCGCAAGCAACGCGAAACCCATATGCACCTGCTCATGAGGGAGGTGACGCATCGGTCCAAGAACCTGTTGGCCATCATCCAGGCCATGGCCCGCCAGACGGTCAAGGACAGCCTTACGGCGTCTGAATTCGAGGAACGGTTTTCTGCGCGGCTCAGGGGCTTGGCGGCGTCCCACGATCTGCTTGCGGCACGCGATTGGCACGGTGCCGCGATCAACGACCTCGTGCGCTGGCAACTCGGGTCCGCTTTGGAGACGGCGGAGAGCCGCGTGACCATGCGCGGCCCACCGGTATTTCTGAAACCCGAGGCGGCGCAGAACATCGGCCTGGCTTTCAACGAACTTGCCAGCAACGCGACGCGGTTCGGCGCATTATCGGGTCCTGCCGGAGAGGTATCGATCGAATGGTCGATCGATCCGGAGGGCACTGAGCCGCGCCGCTTTCACATCGGTTGGCGGGAGTCCGGCGGCCCGGAAGTTGCACCGCCGCGGCGTTACGGCTTCGGCCACAAGGTCGTGGAACGACTTGCCGCGCGCGCGCTCGACGGGACGGTCAGCCTCACCTTCGCATCCGCGGGGCTGCAATGGTCGCTGCACATTCCGGCTTCCTTCGTGCTCGACGATGAGGCCTTGTCGCCTGTTCTCAACTGACGGCAAACCCCTGCGGCAAGCTGCGGTCGCAGTTCGGCCGTTCGGTCCGCCTTCCGGCTCCGACGGCAAAATCCAGCTTGATCCGCCATCACGCTCAGACGGCTTCCCGCGCTGGATGCGCCCTACGGCTGAAGACCTCTTTGGGCATGTACAAACTCGTGCCCGCCGTGCATTGATGGCGAAGGGAACGGCTGCAACCAACAGAACAGCTGCAACGAACAGGAACAATAGTCCGGCCAAGCCGACAACGCGGGCGTCCAACGGGCTGCCGGCG
>JBBPYT010000188.1:0-19236 GCA_038199665.1 Hyphomicrobiales bacterium | reverse complement strand
GGGGAATCCGGCCCCTCGAATGACGAAGAAGCGGTTCTGGAACTGTCGGAGAAGGTCGCCGAGAAACCGCTGGGACGAGCGGAAGCCACCACCTTCGTCAGCGACCTCTACAAACTAGCAACGCCGAAGGCCACGTCGCTCATCGATCTATGCAAGAGCACAGCCATCATTGACGAGGAAACGGACCGGGACCGCACGATCCTATTCAACTCAAATACCTTTCGCGATGGTCAATATGCGAGGAAGACGCTGTTGGTTCTGGAAACACTGACAGCGGATGAAAAGCAGCGGCTAACCGAGATTCAGGACAAGCTGAGCCGGAATGGCGCCCTCTACGACGCCGACGTGAAGAACATTCTCGGCACCGAACTGTATCGCCGCCTCATCAGCGTCGGTTTTTTCGACAGGATGGAAGTGAGCAACACCACTGAAGCCGTTGGCTACATCGCATCACCGAATGACTTTCAGAAGTACGGGCGGCCGTTCGAGGATGATCCGATCGACGACGCGAAGGCGCTGCTCGCGTCGCTGACCTACGGCCAGACCCGCAGCAGCTACACCCGTGGCGGCATCACCATGCCAGACGCGTTATTACGGGCACTGATCGCCGGACGAGAGATAGGCAAGAACGGGGTGCGTGCGATCGGCGAGGACTATCGCGAGCTCGAAGCGCGGCAGGTTGTTAAGGTCACCCAACGCGGCAGCGACCGCTATACCATGAAGCTGTTGAAAAAGGATGTGGGCGAACTCGCCTTGACGATCGTACGCGGCGGGGCCGCGGCGCAGGAGGCTATATTGCTTGATGGATCGGCCGCCACGGCGTTCAAGGGACCTCACGCCGTTCGCAAAGAGGTTCGGGACAAGAACAATGTCGGTGATCGCCGTTTCGTGACGGAAGCCCTCGACCGCCTGCGCAGTGGAGGCTGACATGGCCGAAAAAAAAGGTGCCGATCTGGAAGAACTGGTACGGGCCTATTTCGCGCGGCAGGGATTCTTTGCATTGCGCTCTGTATCTTTGCGCTTCGAAGATGAAGAAGTGACTGACATAGATGTTTGGTCGTATGGGCGGCAGGCTGCCAGCATCCGCACTCGAACCCTAGTTGACGTTAAAGATAAGCGTTCGCCCAAAGCGTTCGAGCGCATTCTGTGGGCACGCGGCATGCAGCTCGCTCTGAATTGTGATCGGGCCGTCGTCGCCACGACCGATAATAGCCAGAAAGTCGTACGCTTCGCCCAGCAGCAGAAGGTCGCGCTTTTAAGCAGGCAGTTTCTCGACAGACTGCAAGGCAAGATCGATCTCTCCGAACGCCTTACGTTCGACCAATTTCTAGATGGAATACGCAAATACGCCGACCAGAAGCATGACGGCGATTGGATTAGACAGATTTCGGATGCGAAATCTGCAGTCGTCAGCCTGTCGGGTTATCCAGCTTTCAACAAGTCCATGGCCGTCTTCCGCTTTTTTGTGGAGCGCGTGCAGACCAGACCACAGCATAAAGTGCTGGCGCTACGGTGCGCCTATTTTGCCGCCGCATTGGCGTGCATTGCGCTGGATAGGGCCTTGGAACAGGTCATCTACGAAGAGAGCGCGGTTCGCTATCAAGTCATCGCAGCCGGCGTCACTTACGGCGACGCAGGTGACGCCCGGGTGCAAAAGAGCATCGAAACAGTGCTGTCGGTGATCGCCGAAGGTATGGAAAACGGTCGCGTGATGGCGCGGCAAGTCAAGAGTGCGCTCGATAAGCTATTCGAAAATGTGCGCGCTGACATCATTGCCGAGCATTTCACGAAGGAACATAACGCTAGCACGCTCTTTGCCGTCGCCAGGGAACTCGAAGACCGCGCCCATCGTGCAGACCCTTCGCAAGTCCAGGCATTGAGCACAGAGGCAAAATCAGTTCTAGGCGTCCTGGCAGATTTTGTACAGGCGAAGCGCACAGCGCTCCTGACTAACGGGACACTAGAAAATTCCACCACTCAGCCAACAGAATCCAGCGGGGCCGATACTTCAAAAATTGCAGAAGAAGAAAATCAATCGAAGTTGCTATGATTCTCCCCCGCCCTGGCCCCAAGTCCAAAAAGACCGTCACCGATCCGCTTTTGGCTGACGGTCTTTTCTGAAACTCAACAAATGCCTTCGGAAAACACCGTCAGAAATACCGTCAATAATGTTGGCTTACGTGTACCGATGGAGAGCCAACCGATTGAAAAACAACGGCTCAACAAAATTAGAGATCCGATTGACTATGAAGTCCGGATGATCAACGAGCTATCTTGTAACCCTATATTCTTCCTACGCTATTCCGCTCCAAAGCCCGCTAGAGCATCCCAAACCCCTCACTCCCATTCGATCGTCCCAGGGGGTTTTGAGGTGACGTCGTAGACGACGCGGTTGATGCCGCGCACCTCGTTGATGATGCGGGTGGCGGCCCGACCCAGGAAGGCCATGTCGAACGGGTAGAAATCCGCCGTCATGCCATCGACAGAGGTTACGGCCCGCAGGGCGCATACCTGGTCATAGGAGCGGCCATCGCCCATGACGCCCACCGTGCGCACCGGCAGCAGCACGGCAAAAGCCTGCCAGATCGTGTCGTAGAGCCCGGCCTTACGGATCTCCTCGAGGTAGATCGCATCGGCACGCCGCAGAATGGCGAGCTTCTCGGCCGTCACCTCCCCGGGGCAGCGGATCGCCAGTCCGGGCCCGGGAAACGGGTGCCGGTTGACGAAGCCCGGCGGCAGGCCGAGGGCGCGGCCGAGCACGCGCACCTCGTCCTTGAACAGGGCACGGAGCGGTTCGAGAAGGCGCATGTTCATGCGCTCGGGCAATCCTCCGACGTTGTGGTGCGACTTGATCGTCACCGCCCCGCTGCCGGTCGCGGATACGCTCTCGATCACGTCGGGATAGAGGGTGCCCTGCGCCAGGAAGTCGGCGCCACCGACCTTTCGCGCCTCCGCCTCGAACACGTCGATAAACAATCGTCCGATCGTCTTGCGCTTGGCTTCCGGGTCGGCCACGCCGTGCAGAGCTGAGAGGAAGAGCTCGCTTGCCTCCACGTGCACCAGAGGAATGTTGTAATGATCGCGGAACAGGCGCAGCACCTCGGCCGCCTCGCCCTCCCGCAGCAGGCCATGATCGACGAACACGCAGGTGAGTTGAGCGCCGATCGCTTCGTGGATCAGTACGGCCGCGACGGCGCTGTCGACGCCGCCCGAGAGGCCGCAGATGACGCGAGCCTCACCGACCTCGGCCCGGATGCGCGCCACCGCCTCTTCGTGGAAGGCCGCCATGGTCCAGTCGGACGCGAGGCCGGCGACCTTGTGGAGAAAGTTGCCGATCAGTTCGGTTCCGTCCGGCGTGTGCACGACTTCGGGATGGAACATGAGGCCATAGAACCGTCGCGCTTCGTCGGCGATGATCGCATAAGGCGCATTTTCGGAGGAGCCGACGACTCGAAAACCGTCCGGCAGGCGCGTGATGCGGTCGCCATGGCTCATCCAGACCGGATGTCGCTCCCCCATGGCCCAGAGGCCGTCGGTCAGCGGGCTTTCGGCCGAAAGCTGCACGTCGGCGCGGCCGAATTCGCCAAGATGGCCGCTTTCGACAGCGCCTCCCAACTGGTGGGCCATCGCCATCTGGCCGTAGCAGATTCCGAGAACCGGGATGCCCGCTTCGAAGATCGCTTGCGGGGCGCGGGGACTACCTTCATCGGGGAGCGAGGCCGGTCCGCCCGACAGGATCACGGCCTTCGGTGGTGAGGCCACAAACGCCGCTTCAGCGCTGCCGAACGGTACGATTTCGCAATAGACGCCGGCTTCGCGGACGCGCCGAGCGATCAGTTGCGTCACTTGCGATCCGAAATCGACGATCAGCACCTTCTGGTGCGGCACGCGCAGCGTTTCCAGGTGCTTGTTAACGCTGTTCTGTTCCATCGTGGATGCCGATCCTCGCTTGCACGACGCACCGATTAGGCAAAGCGAGCCGGGGTGGCAATCACCAACCCGACGATTTGACCTCGACGGCAAGGTGAACGGAAAACCACCCGATTGGATCGATCGTCTTGACGGGCCGGCAAGGCGCCAGGAGTATTGCTTATCCGGAGGGAGAGCCGAGATGAGCCCGCTGTTGCGACGTCCCAATGCTGTTCCGTCGCTATTCTCGCAAGGTGGCGATCATGACGACGACGCTTTGAAATCCGGTCATGTTTCGGGCCTCATTGCCGGCCGTCTCGAAAGTTTTGCTGTCGCGGTCGGCCTGAGCGGCGAAGACACGATTGTTGGCCGAACCAGCCGGGCTCTTGTCGGCAGTTCAGTCGCGATCTTCGTCTTCGGCCTGCCCTTGATGAAGGCGACGAGGCTTGTCGTCGCCATGTCGCTCGCCAATTGATGCGAGGACGGCGGTTCGTATAACCGCATGGGCCCCAAGCTTGACCTGCCGCCGAACCATGCTGCACCGTGCCTTGCATGGGACGTTCGAGGCCGCCAGTCGCCATCACGCCGCAGATCCTGCTCCGTGCTTATGCGGCAGGGCTTTTTCCGATGGCGGAAAGCGCCGACGATCCTAGCCTGTTCTGGTTGGACCCGGAGGAGCGCGGCATATTCCCGCTCGACGCGATGCGGATATCGCGGAGCCTGGCGAAAGCGGTGCGGTCAGACCGCTTCGAAGTTCACGTCGACCGGAATCTCCCTGCCGTGGTCGAGGCTTGCGCCGAAGCCGCTCCGAACCGCCCGCAAACCTGGATCAACGGCCCGATCCGTCGCCTGTTCGCCCAACTCTTCGACCTCGGCCACGTCCATACGGTCGAAGCCTATCAGGGCGGCTACCTCGTCGGCGGTCTATACGGGGCATCGCTGGGCGGCGCCTTCTTCGGCGAAAGCATGTTCCACCGCAGGACGGACGCCTCGAAGGTGTGCCTGCTCCATCTCGCGGCCCGCCTCGTAGCCGGCGGCTTCTCCCTGCTCGACACGCAGTTCGTCACGCCGCATCTTGCGACACTGGGTGCCGTCGAGGTGCCGCGCGCCGCCTATCACGCGCTACTCGATGCGGCCCTGAGCCGCAAGGGCGACTTCTACGCCTGGCCGAAGTCGCCGATCGCGGGCGCGCAGGTGCTTCAGGCGCTCGGCAACTAGTGATTGCCGTTCCCGGCGGGATCCCGGCCGCCGAAATCGGAGGGATACTGGCTGGCAGGGAAAAATCGCTGCGTCGGTTCGCGCCGCTCCGCCACGACCGGGCGAGGCGGCCTCGCACGCCGGGGCTTCGGAGCAGCAGAGGGCGCGATCGGGGCATCCAGCGCGGCCGGCGTGCCCGCCGCGCCCGCGGGCGGAACGGCGTTCGGATCCTCGGCGTCCGCCGTTTGGGGCGCTTCCGCGATCGTCTCGGTCGGCCCTTTGCAGTTGGTCAGCCAGATATCGTAGACCGGATGCTCAATGCCGTGCAGGCCGGGGCTCGCCGCATACATCCAACCAGAGAAGATGCGCTTGTCCTCCTTGCCGGCCGAAACTTCGTCGACCTCGACGAAAGTGTCGGTCTGCGGCGCTTCCGTGGCGGGCCGGGTCAAACAGGCGCGCGACGTCACCTTGAGCGAACCGAATTGCACGGTTTCGTCCATGGCGGCTTCGAACGAAATGATTCGGCCGGTGATCTTGTCGAGGCCGGAAAACACCGCCGTGCCGTTTTTGATCTTGTCGGCGCGCGCCAGGCCGGTTGCGCAGACCAGGGCCACAAAGGCCGCTGCGCTGACCCCTATCCACCGTGCGCGGCCGGTGGAACCGCCACCGATGCGGCAAGAAGCCATGTTCATCACGGGACCATTTCGATGCGTTCTCGGGGCGGGACGAAAGCGATCCCGCCTTTCGCGGTCCGATGTGGCAAATCGAGGGCTAATTCGGCGTCCAAGGGTCGTAATCGCCGCCCGTGGGTGGCCGCGTGCCGGAACGCAGCACCGATCCGGGTGGCCGATAGGCGTCGGGCGTTCCCGTCATGTTGGGCTCGTAAGGCCGCTCCCAATCGCGAGCCTTGTAGTTCTCGGTGGTCGGTATTTCGTCGGTCAGTTGACGGAGCCAGCCGTACCAGCCCGGGGGGGTCAGCGACGCTTCGCTTTCTCCCGCATAGATGACCCAGCGTCGCTGAAAACCGAGTGCCGGATCGATCGCACCGCCGCGCGTCCGATAATAGACGCTGCCGAATTCGTCCGTGCCGACCTCCTCGCCGAACCGCCACGTGTAGAAACGGGTGTTCAGCGTGGCGCCGTTCCACCAGGTGAAGAAACGCAGCAGGTGGGTCTTGAAGGTTGGAGCTTTGGCTCGGTGACCGACGGCGCTCAATGACTTACCCTCGCTGGTGGTCTCTCGCCCGCAAGGGAATAGGTCGCTCGGTCGCCAGAGTAAAGGGTAGGGCCGTGTTCGCCCGTGTTCGCCGACTCGGGGTTCAGGCATTCACACGCCTGAACCCGCCCGCGATAGATTTCAATCCGTGCTCAACGTGAGTCGGATCGCGGCCGGGGATTCGCGGTTGATAACTCGGAATCAGGAACGGTGTGTCGTTGAGCGCGGGCATAAAGGATCGCAACGAAACACGAGGGATTCCCCACAGTTACCTCTCATGTTCCGAGGGTTCCCGGAAGCTTTGGCGATTCGACACCGACCTCTCGAATCACCATATAATGGCAAAGATTGCACTGTGCGGGTGCTGCGGATTTCGTTGAGGCAGGTTTGTTCGGTTCGTGTGAACGGCTTGCGGTTCTCGCGGGTTCGGGACACCTTTCCGATCATCTTAACGAGTCAGTGACGCCTCACCGGCGATCGTCGTGGGATCTGACAGCCCGCGCCCTGTATTTTCGATATCGGATCGGCATTCATGCGCATCGAGCGTCGCTACACCAAAGCCGTGGGCCTCCCCTATGCGGACATCGAGTTCCGTACCACCAAGAGCGAGATTCGCAATCCCGACGGTTCGGTCGTCTTCTCCCTCGATATTTTCGAGGTTCCGGCCAATTGGAGCCAGGTCGCGGCCGACGTGCTGGCCCAGAAATATTTCCGCAAGGCAGGGGTGCCGGCGCGCCTGAAGCGCGTCGAGGAGAACACAGTGCCGGCCTTCCTGTGGCGCTCCGTCGCCGACGAGGCGGCTCTCGCGCTTCTGCCTGAGGCGGACCGCTACCGCTCGGAAACATCGGCCAAGCAGGTATTCGACCGCATGGCCGGAACCTGGACCTACTGGGCCTGGAAAGGCAACTACTTCAACGACGAAGTCGACGCGCAGGCGTTCCACGACGAATTGCGCTTCATGCTGGCGCGGCAGATGGCGGCGCCGAATTCGCCGCAATGGTTCAACACCGGGCTGCATTGGGCCTACGGCATCGACGGCCCGGGCCAGGGCCACTTCTATGTCGATCACGAGAGCGGCGAACTCGTCCGCTCTACATCGTCCTATGAACATCCGCAGCCGCACGCCTGCTTCATTCAGTCCGTCGCCGACGATCTGGTAAACGAGGGCGGCATTATGGACCTGTGGGTCCGCGAAGCCCGGCTCTTCAAATACGGCTCGGGCACCGGCACGAACTTTTCGCGGCTGCGCGGCGAGAACGAGAAGCTGTCGGGCGGCGGCAAGTCGTCGGGCCTGATGAGCTTCCTCAAGATCGGCGATCGCGCGGCGGGGGCCATAAAGTCGGGCGGGACCACCCGACGGGCCGCCAAGATGGTGGTGGTCGACGCAGACCATCCGGACATCGAGGCCTACATCGACTGGAAGGTGAAGGAAGAGCAGAAGGTCTCGGCCCTGGTCACCGGGTCGAAGGTGGTCAAGCGGCACCTGAAGGCCGTGCTGCGGGCCTGCATCAATTGCGAAGGTTCGGGGGACGATTGCTTCAATCCGGACAAGAACCCTGCCCTCAAGCGCGAGATCAAGCTGGCGCGTCGTGCTTCCGTGTCCGACAACATGGTCAGGCGGGTGATCCAGCTCGCCCAGCAGGGTCACACGACCGTCGACTTCGACGAGTTCACCACCGACTGGGATTCGGAAGCCTATCTGACGGTCGCCGGGCAGAATTCCAACAATTCCGTCCGCGTCACGGACGCGTTCCTGAACGCGGTGGAACAGGACGGAGACTGGACTCTCACCCGCCGCCTCGACGGCAAACCGTCGAGAACACTGAAGGCGCGGACGCTGTGGGACAAGATCGGCTATGCGGCCTGGGCCTCCGCCGACCCCGGCCTGCAATTCCACACCACCATCAACGACTGGCACACCTGCCCGGCGGGCGGGCCGATCCGGGCGTCGAACCCGTGCTCCGAATATATGTTCCTCGACGATACGGCCTGCAACCTCGCGTCGTTGAACCTCATGCAGTTCCGGGATGAGGCCGGACGGGTCGATGTCGCCTCCTATGAACATGCGGTGCGACTGTGGACGGTGGTACTGGAAGCCTCGGTGCTGATGGCCCAGTTTCCGTCCGCCGAGATCGCCGAGCTATCCTATAGGTACAGGACTTTGGGTCTGGGCTTCGCCAACCTCGGCGGCCTCTTGATGGCCTCCGGCACCGCCTATGATTCGGACGAGGGGCGCGCCCTGGGCGGTGCCCTCTCCGCGTTGATGACCGGCGTCTGCTATCAGACCTCGGCCGAGATGGCGGCCGAACTCGGTGCGTTCCCGGGTTATGAGCCCAATGCACAATCCATGCTGCGCGTCATCCGCAATCATCGGCGCGCCGCCTATGGGGAGGTTTCGGGCTACGAGACCCTGTCGGTTGCCCCGGTGCCGCTCGACCGCGCCGCCTGCCTCGACCCCAACGTCGTCGACCACGCGCGGGCGGGTTGGGACCGCGCCCTCGAACTCGGCGAGAAGCATGGCTATCGCAACGCCCAGGTCACGGTGGTGGCGCCAACCGGCACCATCGGCCTCGTCATGGATTGCGACACCACCGGCATCGAGCCGGACTTCGCCCTAGTCAAGTTCAAGAAACTCGCCGGCGGCGGCTACTTCAAGGTGGTGAACCGCGCCGTGCCGGAAGCGCTTCGCGCGCTTGGCTATCGCCCGTCCGAGATCGCCGAGATCGAGGTCTATGCGGTCGGCCACGGCAATCTCAGGCACGCGCCCGCCATCAACCAGGCGACGCTCGCGGCCCGCGGCTTCACGCCGGAAAAGCTCGAGGTGCTTGAGCGTGCGCTTGGCAGTGCCTTCGACATCAAGTTCGCCTTCAACAAATGGACGCTCGGTGCCGACTTCCTGGTGCGCGACCTCAAGGTGCCGGCCGAGAAGCTCGAAGACCCCTCCTTCGAGCTCCTGCCGTTCCTGGGCTTCGGCAAGGCCGAAATCGAAGCAGCCAACATCCACGTCTGCGGTGCCATGACGCTGGAGGGCGCGCCCTCCCTCAAGCCGGAACATTACAAGGTCTTCGATTGCGCCAACCCGTGCGGGCGCACCGGCAAGCGCTACCTTTCGGTCGAGAGCCATATCCGCATGATGGCGGCGTCCCAGCCCTTCATCTCGGGCGCCATCTCCAAAACCATCAACATGCCGAACGACGCTACGGTCGAGGCCTGCAAGGACGCCTACCTCCTGTCCTGGCGGCTGGGGCTCAAGGCCAACGCGCTCTACCGTGACGGCTCGAAACTGTCGCAGCCGCTAAACGCGCAGCTTATCGCCGACGAGGACGACGAGGATTCCGTGGAGGAGCTTCTCGCAGCCTCGGTGCCGGCGCGCGCTGCCGAAGTCGCGGAGCGCATCGTCGAGCGGGTCGTGGAGCGGATCGAGCGCCTCCGGGAGCGCGAAAAGCTGCCGAACCGACGCAAAGGCTACACCCAGAAGGCCACCGTCGGCGGCCACAAGGTCTATCTCCGGACCGGCGAATACATCGACGGCCGCATCGGCGAGATCTTCATCGACATGCATAAGGAGGGCGCCGCCTTCCGGTCGCTGATGAACAATTTCGCCATTGCGATCTCGCTCGGCCTGCAATATGGCGTGCCGCTCGACGAATATGTCGATGCCTTCACGTTCACGCGCTTCGAGCCGGCCGGCCCGGTGCAGGGCAACGATGCGATCAAGAACGCGACCTCGATCCTCGATTACGTGTTCCGCGAACTCGCCGTGTCCTATCTCGACCGCAGCGATCTCGCGCATGTCCAGCCGTCCGACATCGGCTTCGATGTCCTTGGCGGGGGCGAAGACGAGGGCCGGACGGGCGGGAGCGCCGGCGAGGCACGCGGGGCCGCGCAGGCCAGCGTGGTGTCGAAAGGTCTCGTGCGCTCCAAGACCGACCGGCTGATGCTGGTGCGCGGCGCCGCCGCGCAAGCGCCCTTGGCGACGCCCGATGCCCGGCCGGCGACCACCGCGACGCAGAGTGCCGAGACTTATGCCCTGGAGGGCGCGACGGCGCTCAAGCGCGAGATCGCCGAGCGGGCGCAAGCCGAGCTCTCCGCGCTCGTCTGGAGCGAGCCGCTGAACTCCTCCGCCAAGAGTGCGGTGGCTGAGAAGCGGGCCGAAGCGCGCATGAAAGGCTATGTCGGCGAAGCCTGTCCCGAATGCGCCAACTTCACCCTGGTCCGCAACGGCACTTGCCTGAAGTGCGAAACTTGCGGCGCCACGACGGGGTGCTCGTGAGCAACAGCGGCAGGCGAAACAATGACCCTGAAATCCCTCTTCGTCCGAATGAATGATTGGCAGGCTGTCCGTCATTGCGTCTGAACCACCTCACCCGGCTCCGGCGTCAGCCCCGTACGCATCTCCTCATAAGCCCACCAGCGCCCGTCTCTGGGCATGCGTGCGCGCCTTAGCGGTCCGGCTTCCGCGAAGCTCGCTCGCCGGCGAAACGCGCTCGGGCTCTCGATGATGAGAAATGCTTTCGTGCGCTCCGGACCCATGAAGACGGGGCGATCGAGGAAGCGCTCGGGGGCTTCCGTCCATCCGGGCGGATCGCCAAGGCTCCAACGACGACACAGATGTTCCCCGAACGAGTCCTACCATGGCGGCATTTTCGATACCGCTCACGCTCATGAGCCCATGGCGGTCGAGCAGGTCTGCCCTTCTGGTATAGAGGAGGCGCTTGCGCATCCGTTCCGTGAGAATTCGAGCCATCCATGCTTCCCACCCACTTCCCGAGCGTGCTGCTGTCGAACTGGCAATCCTCGGTCGCCAAGATCGCCCGGCCACCCGACCCGTTGTCAGTCGACTTCGAGCGGCCGCCGCTCGATTTCGACGATGAGCGTATCCGTGCCGCCAATGAGGCTGCCTACGCGGCCCATCAGGCCGGCCAGGGGCAGGACGTCGCGCCTCCCGCGAGCCAAGTCCTGCAGGCGGCCAAGGCGGCGCTGGATCTCGGCACCGCCCTTGTCGAAGGCGATCCGCAGGACGTGATTGCGGCCAAGGCGGCCTTCATGCGATTCGGCAAGAATGATCCGTTCTGGATCGAATGCATCACCGAATTTGTCGAGCACTATTCGCTGACCCGGCACAGCGCCGTGCCATACATCAAATACCGCAGCGTGACGGATTGCATCCTGCCGCCCGGCACGTTGGCGCCTCGCTGCAAGATTGCCGTCGTCAGCGATTGGGGCACAGGGGACCGGCGCGCCCAGAGTCTTCTCGCGGATGTTGCCCGGCAGAAGCCCGACATCCTGATCCACCTCGGCGACATCTATTATGCCTGCACGGCGCTCGAGGCGAATGCCTTCCACAGCAACGTGACGCGCGCCTTTCCGGACGGCCCGCCGAGGCTCTTCACGCTGTGCGGCAACCACGACATGTATTCGGGCGCCGCGCCCTATTACGCGCTCCTGAAGCGCATCGGGCAGCCGGCAAGCTTCTTTTGCCTACGCAACCAGAACTGGCAGATCCTCGCCGGCGATACCGGCTACAACGATTTCAATCCTTTCAACAGAGCGGAGGACGCGACGTGGATCCGCGATCGCGACGAGGGCGATACCTATAGCGAGCTCGATTGGCACAAGGACAAGCTCGTCAATGCGGCATCGCGCAGGACGATTCTGCTGACGCACCACCCGCTCTTCACCCGCAATTCCTCGATCGCCGGCCAGGCGGTGAACCCCTATCTGCAGGAGCAGTTCGGCGGCTATCTGCCCGAACTCGCGCTCTGGCTTTGGGGACACGAGCATAACCTCGTCGTGTACGAGCCTTTCATGGGGCTCGGAAAAGGCCGCTGCGTGGGCGCCAGCGCAGTGCCGGTTGCGGCTGCCGAAAACCTCACCCTGCCCTCACCGGACCTCGACGGGCAGGCCGTTCCGGAACTCGTCACGGTGAACGGCCGCGTGCCGCGGCTGCTGGCCCAAGCCGATGGCGACTTGTATCAGCTCGGCTACGCCCTGATCGACCTCGACGAGCGCGATGGCAGGGCGACCTACTTGCAGTTCGACCCGACCACCGGAACGAGGACGGAGTTGTACGCGGAAGCGCTATAGCTTTGATGCACCCCGACTTTCGCCTCGAGGTCGCACGCCCGGTTCACGCCCCCTGCCCCGGCGATCTCGCGCCGCATCCCCAGCGAACCAGGGATTCCGTCCGGGCCACGAAAGTCGTCCGCTGCCCTCGGGCCAAACACCACCCGCCAGCGCCAGCATGGAGTTGAGATGACCGGCGTAGGGGAATGTGACGAAGGCAAAATGCGTCAAGGCGCTGGTTCTACACGGCTCAGTGCAGGATCTGCCCCAGAAACAGCTTGGTGCGTTCGTGGCGCGGGTTGGCGAAGAACTCCGCCGGCGTGTTCATCTCGACGATCTCGCCCGCATCCATGAAGACCACGCGATCGGCGACCTGCCGGGCGAAGCCCATCTCGTGCGTGACGCACAGCATGGTCATGCCTTCGTTGGCAAGCGACACCATGGTGTCGAGCACCTCCTTGACCATTTCGGGATCGAGCGACGAGGTCGGCTCGTCGAACAGCATGATCTTGGGGCTCATGCAGAGGGACCGGGCAATCGCGACGCGCTGCTGCTGCCCGCCCGACAACTGACCTGGATATTTGGCGGCCTGCTCCGGGATGCGAACCCGGTTCAGGTACTTCATGGCGATCTCCTCCGCCTCACGTTTCGGCATCTTCCGCACCCAAATCGGCGCCAAAGTGCAGTTCTCGATCACGGTGAGGTGCGGGAACAGATTGAAATGCTGGAACACCATGCCGACCTCGCGACGCACTTCGTCGATGCGTCGCAGATCGTTGGTCAACTCGGTCCCGTTGACGATGACCCGTCCCTTCTGATGATCCTCGAGCCGGTTGATGCAACGGATCATTGTCGATTTGCCCGATCCGGATGGTCCGCAGACCACGATGCGCTCGCCGCTCCGGACGTGGAGGTTGATGTCCTTCAAAACGTGGAACGCGCCATACCACTTGTGCACGCCTAGCAGATCGACCGCATAGTCGCCGTCCGGGCGCGGCGACAATATATGGGAAGGTACGCTGCTCATCGGCTGCCCTTTCGAAACAAATCAATACTGTCGTCCAGCCGCCAGCCTGCGCTCGACCCCGAGCGAATAGCGCGACATTCCGAAACAGAATACCCAGAAGAAAGCGGCAGCAAAGACATAGCCGGTGGCAGAGGTTGTCGAGGCGGCCCAAACCGGATCGAGGCGGGCACTTTCGACCGTTCTCAAAAGGTCGAAGATTCCCACCACGGAGACCAGGGTCGTGTCCTTGAACAGGCTGATGAAGCTCGACACGATGCCGGGAATGACCAAAGTCAGCGACTGCGGAAGGATGATGAGCCGCATCGTCTGCCAATAGCCCAGACCGACCGCCGCCGCGCCCTCGTATTGGCCCTTGGGCATGGCCTGCAGCCCGCCCCGCACCACCTCCGCCATATAGGCTGCCGCAAAGAGCGCGGTGCCCACCAGCGGGCGCAACAGTCGGTCGGGAGTCCAGTCGCCCGGTAGGAACATGGGCAGCATGAAGTTGGCCATGAAGAGAACCGTGATGAAAGGCACCCCGCGCACGAATTCGATGAAGGCCGTCGACGCGGCCTGGACGGCCGGTAGATTCGAGCGCCGGCCCAGCGCCAGAAGTACGCCGAGCGGCAGCGAAAAGACGATTCCGACGAGCGAGACCAGGAGGGTGACCAGGATGCCTCCCCATAGATTCGTCTCGACGACGGGCAGGCCAAGCCAGCTCTCACCGCTCAGCAGGAAGAAGCCGACGATCGGATAGACGAGGAAGAACAGAGCCGCGGCAATGTTGCGCTTGGGCGCCCTCGGCCATAAAAGCCAAACGATCAGCAAGGCGCCGATCGCCTCGGTGAGGTCGACGCGCCAGCGCTCGGAGAGCGGATAAGAGCCGTATCGAAAGTAGTCGAACTTGTAATATATGAAGGGCCAGCAGGCACCGTCCGGATGGGCCCGGCAGATCTCGCCGTTGTCGCCATGCCAGACGGCATCGAAGATCGCGAAGCGCAGAACGCCGGGTATGAACCAGAGCAAAAAAGCCACGGAACCAATCGTCAGTAGTGCCGAAATGGGCGAGGAGAACAGATTCGTTCTGGCCCAGGCAACAGGGCCCTCCGTGAGAGCCGGTGGAGGCTCGGCGGGGCTCGGCGTCGTGCGCAGGAAGATCTCCGGGTCGTAGATTGCGTCCGTCACGTCCATCACCTTTCCACCAGAGCGACGCGTCGATTGTAGAAGTTCATTGCCGAAGAGGTCACCAGCGAAATCGCCAAATAGACCCCCATGGTCACGGCCATGCACTGCACCGCCGCGCCGGTCTGGTTGAGCACCGTGCCGGCGAAAACCTGCACCAGATCCGGGTAACCGATGAAGACCGCCAAGGAGGAATTCTTGATGAGGTTCAGGAATTGGTTCGTCAGAGGCGGGATGATGACCCGCATCGCTTGCGGGATCACCACCAGCCGCAACGTCACGTTAGGCCGCAGACCGAGCGCCTCCGCGGCTTCGTGCTGGCCGCGGCCAACCGCTTGAATGCCGGCCCGTACAATCTCGGCGATAAAGGCGCCCGTATAGATGGAAAGGCCGAGCACCAGGGCCGCCAATTCGGGGAAGACTGGCTTGCCCCCGATGAAGTTGAACCCCTTGAGTTGCGGAACCTCGAAACGAATCGGCAAGCCGAGCAGCAGATAGGCCAGACTTGGCGCCCCGAGCATCAGCGCGAGGTTGATCCAGAGGACGGGAAGCTGCTTGCCGGTCCGCGCCTGGAGTCGTGCGGCCCAGATCGAAAAAGCCACGCTGGCAGCGACCCCCACCGCAAAAGCCGCACCGATCCCCCAGGCCATATCGCCGAAGACCGGGCTCGGCAGCACGAGGCCGCGGTTGTTGAGGAAAGCGATGCCGAAGACCGACACGGATTGTCGGGGAGCCGGCAACGACTTCAGCACCACATTGTACCAGAACACGAGCTGGAGCAGCAGCGGTATGTTGCGGAAGAGCTCCACATAGACGGTCGCAAGTTTCGACACGATCCAGTTCGGCATCAGGCGGAAAATGGCGATAAGGAATCCCAGCACCGTCGCGAAGACGATACCGATCGCGCTGACCAGCAGGGTGTTGAGCAGGCCGACCCAGAAGGCCCGGCCATACGTCGACAACGCCGAAAATGAAATCAGCGACTGATTGATTTCGAAACCGGCCGTCTGGTTCCAGAAGTTGAAGTTTAGCGGAATGCCAAGCTTAGCCATATTCTGGACGGCGTAGTGGCTGGCGCCCCACACCACCGTGACAATGACTATTAGCAAAAGAAGCTGGTAGACGACCGCCCGGATGCGCGGATCGTAGAGTTTCGAGACGCCCGGCGCCTCGTGGCCCCCTGCCATTTGCGCGCTCATTGCCCCTCTGTTTTCAAGTTAGGCCGTCATGACTGACGGCCTGCGCAATGTATATCCAGACAAGCCGGGCCGACCGGCTAGTCTCAGCGGATCGGCGGGGAGTATTGCAGCCCGCCCTTATCCCAGAGAGCATTGAGGCCGCGCTTGATTTTGAGTGGCGACCCCTCACCGACGTTCCGATCGAAGATCTCGCCGTAGTTGCCGACCTGCTTGATGATCTTGTAAGCCCAATCATTCGATAGGCCCAGACCCTTGCCTTGATCTCCTTCGACGCCGAGGAGCCGCCTGACGTTCGGATTTTCCGACTTCATCATATCGTCGAGATTCTTGGACGTCACGCCGAGTTCCTCGGCATTGATCAAGGCGAAACCAGTCCAGCGCATGACGTTGAACCACTGGTCGTCGCCCTGACGCACGCTCGGCGTGAGCGGCTCCTTGGAGATGATCTCGGGCAGCACGATGTGCTCGTCCGGGTTGATCAGGCGGAGGCGCTCCGAATAGAGGCCCGATGCGTCGGTCGTGAACGCGTCGCAGCGGCCCGATTCATAGGCCTTCAGCGTCTCGTCCTCGCCCTGGAAAGCCACGCTCTCATATTTCATGTTGTTGGCGCGGAAATAGTCCGCGAGGTTGAGTTCGGTCGTGGTTCCCTGCTGCACGCAAATCGAGGCGCCGTTGAGTTCCTTGGCCGAGCTGACGTTCAGCTTCTTGCGGACCATGAAGCCCTGGCCGTCGTAGTACGTGACGGGCCCGAACAGCAGCCCGAGCGTGCTCTCACGCGACGATGTCCATGTCGTGTTACGCGAGAGCACGTCCACCTCGCCGGATTGGAGCGCGGTGAAGCGGTTTTTGGCGTCGAGCGCCACGAACTTCACCTTGGTCGCATCGCCGAGCACCGCCGCCGCCATGGCGCGGCAGAAATCGACGTCGAGGCCGGTCCATTGACCCTTGTCGTCAGGGATGCTGAAACCCGCCAAACCGCTATTGGCGCCGCAGGTCAGCACGCCCTTGCTCTTGACGGCGTCCAAGGTAGCCGCGTGGGCGCCGGCCGCCACGGCTCCGAACGCCAGGACGGATATCAGTCCCGCCGCCAATCTGCTCATCGCTCGCATAACATTCTCCGATCGAGTCCGCGCCGGGGAAACGCAGCCGCGTTGCTAGACAAGGCCCCTGCCGCTGATCCATCACACACCGCTTTGGCGAGAGCGGTCAAGCCAAAGCCTGAAGAGATTCGCGTGCAACGAGCACTTTGCCGAGCGGCTTGCCATTGCTCGACGGCGGCCAGGCAAGCTTGACCCTTCAGGACGGGTCGCACAACTTCGACCCACAATGCCTCGAACCCAGGCCGACCGGCAATGAAGCTGACTCCAGACACCCGCGCGTCCCTTAAATCCCGAACCCGGCTGGTCCACGCCGGACGGGAGCCTTTCGAGCAGCACGGCTTCATCAATACGCCCGTCTATCGCGGTTCGACGGTGCTGTTCGAGAACGTCGACGCCCTTCGGCGGGGCACGCAACGCTATACTTACGGCACCCACGGCACGCCCACCACGACGGCGCTGGAGGATGCCTGGACCGAGATCACGGGCGCCGCCGGCACGGTACTGACGCCTTCCGGGCTGTCCGCGGTCGCGCTCGCGTTCATGTCGGTGCTCGAAGCCGGCGACCACATCCTGGTGACGGATTCTGCTTACGGCCCCACCCGTCGCTTCTGCAACACCGTCCTCAAGCGGTTCGGGGTTTCGACAACGTTCTACGATCCTTGGACCGGCAGCGATTTCGACCGACTGATCCGGGACGATACGCGGGCCGTGCTGGTCGAGGCGCCTGGGTCGCAAAGCTTCGAGATCCAGGACGTTCCCGCCATCGTCGAGGCGGCCCATGCACGTGAGGTCTGCGTGATCATGGACAATACCTGGGCGACGCCGTTGCTGTTTCCGGCGCACCAGCGCGGTATCGACATCTGTGTGGAAGCCGGCACCAAATATCTCTCCGGTCATTCCGATCTGCTGCTCGGCCTGGTGTCCGCAACGGCGGGGTTCTGGCCCCGCCTGCACCGCACCTTCACCAACTTCGCCATGTGCGCCGGGCCGGAAGACGTGTTTCTGGCGCTGCGCGGCCTGCGCTCCATGGAGCTGCGCCTCCGCGAGGCCGAGCGCCAGGGCCTAACCATGGCCCGCTGGCTCGCAGCGCGCCCCGAAGTCGCCCAGGTGCTTCATCCCGCCCTGCCCTCTTGCCCAGGCCACGAAGTGTGGAAACGGGATTTCCTGGGATCTTCGGGCCTGTTTTCCGTTATCCTGAAGCCGGTGTCTCAGGACGCGGTCGCGGCCATGCTCGACGGCCTGGAACTGTTCGGCCTCGGCTATTCCTGGGGTGGCTACGAGAGCTTGGTGATTCCCTTCGATTGCTCGAGCTACCGGACCGCCACCAAATGGACCCCTGGCGGCCCGACCCTGCGGTTCAGCATCGGGCTTGAGGATGTCGAGGATCTCAAGGCCGATCTCGACCGCGGCTTCGCCCGTCTCAGCGCCGCCGGTTAGCCCCGGTCGACGTTCGTGGCCTTCTTCGCTTTCGCGATCAGGACCAGGTTGCGGACATAGATCACGTTGGAGAGTACCTGACCGACGATGATGATGGCGTCGCGGCGCACGAGGCCGTAGATCAGCGTCATGCTGCCGCCGATGATCGACAGGATCCAGAAGGCGACCGGGATGACGCTGCGGCCTTCGCGTTCGCTCTCGATCCACTGTACGAGGAAGCGGCCAGCGAAAGCCACCTGCGCCAGGAGACCGAAAACCGCCCAGAAGTCGAGCCGATCGACGAACATGTCGTGGAGATAGGATGCGAGATGCTGGGGAAAGCTAAACAGCATCGGGGGCCGACCTCCATGGCGACCGGCACGATGCTGCGGCGGCGGATGAGCCATCGAACGCCCACCAGGTCGAAGAGGCCCACCCAAAGCCGGTCGAAGAAGCCGTAATTGGAGAGGCCGCTCAGCCTCGGCCGATCCGCCACATCGATCATTGCCACGCTGAACCCGTCACGCCGGACAAGCGCCGGCATGAAGCGATGGAGCGCATCGAAATAGGGCAGTGCCAGGTAGACGCCGCGGGGAAAGCACTTAAGCTCGCAGCCGGTATCCCGGGTGCCGTCCCGGAGGACCGCACCGCGGATATTGTTGGCGACAAGCGATTGCAGTCTTTTGAATGCGGTAGCCTTCCGCCCAACCCTTTGTCCCTGCACAGCCCGCAGGTCGGCCCCGCGTTCTCCAATCGGATCACGAGCGCCGGGATGAAGGCAGGATCGTTCTGCCCGTCGCCGTCGACAGTAACGACAACGGGCGCGCGTGCCGCAATCACACCCGTGCGCACCGCGGCGGATTGCCCGCAGGAGCTTTGATGCCGATCTGGCGGAGCCAAGGCCTGCTCCGCGTCAGAATGCGCAATTCCGCACTGGTGTCGTCGC
>JBBPYT010000187.1:0-5481 GCA_038199665.1 Hyphomicrobiales bacterium | reverse complement strand
GGACGGTTCGACCTGGAGCACGCTGCCGACCATGCCGCTTCGATCACGCATGGTCGCCAGGGCTGTTTCCGAAATGTCCCACAATCCGACGTAGATCGGGCTCGTCCGGTACCGCGTGGACATAGCGAGTTGCTCGGGACTCCAGCCGATGCGGCGGTAGATCCTGATCAGGCGTGGATCGTATACGCCGATGATCTGCGTCAGGCCGGCTGAAAGCCCGACTTCGCACATCGCCATGAAGAGTTCCGAGGTCACCAGGTTGACCCCGGTGCTCGTCAACACCGACCCGTTCCGGTGAGGGTGAATGCAAAATCGCGTCCCTTCCCAGATCGTAGCGCTGCGGATGTCGACCGGCTCATCGAAATCGTGAGCAAATACCTCGCCGAGGAGCGTAGGCCCGGTTGTCGGCATCAAGCGAAGGGAGCCTCGGACATGCCCGTCGGCGTCCACGGAAATGAGGTAGAGAGGATTGAGCCCGTCGTACCGATCCACCTCCCAGCCGTCTTGCACTTGGACGTCCCAGTGCAATTTGTCGCGAAAGACAGCGGCCCGCCCGCGAAACATTTCGTCGATCAACGCTGGGCACTGCCCGCGATCGTCCCCCTGAACAGCTCGGATCATGATCATGGCCCCGCATTCGGAGATTGAAGCGGGGAAATTGCAACCCAAGAGAGCAACTTCACAATCTGACAAAAATGTCAGGGTGGCACTTAGATCAGGCCAAGCTGCATGGCTCGGGCCACGGCTTGCGGTTTAGTCAGGCAGTCAAGCTTGTGTCGGGCGCTATCGAGGTACGTACGAACGGCGCTCGGAGACAGCCTCAGGATCGTGGCGGTTTCGTCGATGGTCTTGCCCGCCGCCGCCCATTGCAGGGCCTCTCTTTCGCGGCTGGACAAAGCTGGAACATGCCCCGGCGGGCTGGCGTTTCGGAGGCCGAGTACCCGAGCATGGATATAGTTTCCGATGATCTGCATGTCGCGCACGTAGTCGCTCTTAAGCGCCTGCCAGTCGCGATCGGTAGCGTTCGAGGTCACCGTGAAAATGGCTTGATCGCCGAACGGGCCTCGTATGGGAATGGTCAGGCCGTGCTTGCCCAACCCGGCTTCCGCCGCTTCATCGAACAGGCGGCGCACGGCTGGTGGACTCTTGTCGAGCGTAGCCCAGTCGACCGGCACCATGCTTCGCTCGCCGGCGCGCACCACGGGATCGATGGTGTAATAGCGCCTGGACAAGTAATGCGAGACCCAGTCCGAGGGATAGGTGAAGGCAATCACTTCCTGATTGATGGCCGCATGCGGGATACGTAGCGCATGATAGACGGCGTGTCGCAATCCATAGGGCTCGAGCAAGCCCGAAACCGCGCGCTGCAGCGCCGGAATGTCCGAAGCAAGCTGAACGGAAACCAGCGCTGCCTCGAAACGCTCGTCACGACGGGCAGTGAGCGTAGCGAACATCGCCGGTCCGGTAGCCGCGTAAACCTGTGCTGAGATATCAGCTATCGGGTCGTGAGTCTGCAATCCCCGGTCGACCTCGCGTCCTAAGTCGTTCGCTCTGCCGTCTATGGCGTTGCGTTCCCGCATTGATCCCGCGTCCGCTCCGGTCGAGATCAGAGGAACTCCTACCGTTTTGCCGCGTCCGGTGCCGCAACGGTCTCCGGCGGTTGGCCGGAAAATCCCTCGGATGCGGACAGCTGCGCGACAAGGTCGCTCAAGAGTTCGAGGGCGCGACCGAGCCGCGCCAAGGTGCTCTTCGGCGGCGCTTCGGGCATGCGGTCCGGCCTCGCCCCGCTCTCCGCCAGGGCGTCCAGCGTCGCGGGAATCCACTCTCCCCAAGAGCGCCAGGTTTCCTGTTCGACCCCATCCCGCGCCGTCGGGTCGTAGCGCAGCGCGACAAAGCCGCCCCCCAGTCGCCTCAAGGCCGCATCTGCGGCAAGCAGCGACTCGATCCGGCCCGAACGCCGTCCTCGCGGCTCCTGCAAGGCGCGTGACAATGAGGCCTCCAGATTGTTGCTCGCCACGCCGGCCTTGCGTCTCGCATCGTCGAGCCCCGAAGCGTCGCCTTGCCCCGACATGAAATCGAACGCCGCCCTGGCATAACCCGCATGGGCCTTCAGCGCCGAGCGAAGCTCCCCTTCGGTGCGATCGGGCTCCCAGCTTGGCCACATGACCATGCAGGCCAGAACCGCGGCGACACCGCCGGTGATCGTGTAGAAGATTCGCCAAGCTGCGATGACCCATTCGGCATGCCCGGGTTCCGCCACTTCGAACAGCAGGACCGTCAAGGGCGTGAGGCAAGCGATGTAGGCGCCATAGCTCACCTGGCGGACCGAGAACCCGAGCACGCAAAGGGGAATCAGCAAAGCCGCATGGTTGACGGGCGTCGGCGGTATGAAGGCGAGCCCCCCTCCGATGGCGGCGCCCAGCACCGTGCCGCCCACCCGCTCGAGGGCTCGCTGCCAGGTCGCCGCGAAATAGGGCTGCATGGTCAAGGCCACCGTGATGGTCAACCAGTGGACGTAAGGGCTCCACCACACCAGCGTCACTGTCACGGCCGCCATGGTCAGCACTGCGGCTCGGGTCGCATGACGGAGAATCGCTGATTCCCACGTCAGATTGCCGCGAAGCTGTTGCAGCCAGAGTGTCGCGCGGGACGGCTGCGCTTGACCCGGCGGTACGAAATCCGACTTTCCTTGTTCCCGCTTAAGGCCGAATGCCAGGCGGAGCCGATCGATCAGCACGCCGACGATACCGGACAGGGCCGGTGCCTCGGCCCCATCCTTCGCCATACGTTCAAGCGCTGCCTCCACCCGATCGGACACGCCTTCGACCTCCTGCCCCAGCAGCACGAGAGCCGGGCGAAGCCGCCGGACGACGCGCAACCCAACAGCACGAACGTCAGGGTCGGGGCTGGCTTCCAGCACGTCCGACAGGGCGATGAGGGCGCCGAAGATCTGTTCCGCAGCCTTGAGCCCGAGGAGGTTGCGGGCTCCGTCCGGCGCCACGGGGCCGGGGGAGCGGGCCGCCGACAGCAGCAGGTTGCCGCATTCCTCCAAGGCGTCCCGCACCGCACGGCGGTGGCCTCGAGCATGCGCCTCCCACTTTGCCGCGTCCGTTTCACCAGCCGCGACAAGCGCGCCGAGGTCGCCGGCCAAGTCTGCCAGCAGCCGCCAGGCCGTCGCCACCATGCGGGCCGCCTGCCTGTTGGGGTGAATCCGCCATATGCCGATGGTCAGCAGAATAGCCCAGGCACCGCCGGCCAAAAAGGCGCCGAAGAGCGCCAGCGCTTCGCCCCAGTGCAGCGGCCGGTCGACCGCCAGCGCCAACACCACGGTGAGAACGTTGCCGACGGCCTGTGCTCTCACTCCCCAGACCCGCGCCATGCTGTTGCAGAACACGACGAGGCCGGAACAGAAAATCAGTAGCGGCCAGCCCGCATGGTGGGCCAGACCGAGCAGGCTCCACAAGGCAGCACCCAAAAACGTGAAGGCGAGCAAGGCAGGAACGCGACTGCGGACCGGGCCGCCGGTATCGCAGAAACAGGTAAGGTTCGCGGCGAATGCGGCGAGCGTCAGGGTCGGCGAGCCGATCCAGATATTGATCAGCAGGACGATGCCCGTCGCGACAGCCGCACGAAGCCCTTCGGCCAAGTTGACCCCGGCAAGATCAAGCCCGATCGGCATCCGCTTGAGATCCGAGCCCGGCACGCGCAACGTTCCGTATCGCGTCCACCGCGTCCTGGCACGTTCGGCAAGAGCGCTGGTGAGCCGGGACAAGGCGCGCCGTCAGCCTTCGACGAGGTTTATCGAGCGGGAGTATTCGCTTCCGGCGAAACATGGCGCCGAACAGATGTCGCGCTCGAGAGCCGCAAAGCCACGGCTAACGTCCTGATCCTTCAACGCCCAGACCCGGCGGGATCCCCCGTCCGTCCGCGGCTCTCCCGGAAGGCCTTCGGTCTGCCGACCGAACCGCCGAAGGCACCGCCTGCGTGTCTGTTGGGGCATACGCGCAAAATCGCGTTGGCAGCCGTTCCGCCGCACGGAGGAGCGAGCCTCCTGCCTCGCGTCGTCGGTCCAACCTGCGTGCAAGGCAGCCAGAATGCCGGTGCCGCAAGCAGCGCCGAGATAAATGCCGGCGATCACGTCACCGAGGAAATGATAATCGGCCCCCAAGAGCCCGACGGCTACGAGCAAAACGAGCAGGACGACGAGCCATCGCCACCGCGGCGCCCGATGCCACACGACGCTCAGGGGAGCCGTGATCCCGGTCATGTGTCCGGACGGAAACGAACCCCAGCCGGAGCCGCCATGAAACGGCGTGAAGCCGTAGGCGCCATTGCTGATCCAGGACGGATTGTCGTTCACCCAGGTTTCGGGCCAGAGCCGTCCGAAAGCAAGCTTGGCCTGATCCTTGATCGCGTAGGCCATCAATGCTGCGATGCAACATGCGATGAAGGTGCGGCCAAGACGACCCGGCCGCCAACCGCTCATCACGGCAACAGCCGAGGCGAGCAGCCCGAGAGCGGCACCCGGAAGGATCGGATCAACAATGTGGGTTAAAATGACGAAAATACGGGCGCCGTGAAAGGTCTCGTGTACCCAGGTCGCAACGGCTCGATCCACAAATGCGATCGAAATCCCCACCGCAACAACGCACGACAATGCGGCCAGCAGCGACCGCATGCCGGGGTTCGGGTCGATCTGCATCGGGCCTCCTCGCGGATCCGGAACGCGACAAGGATAACGAGGCAGGCGAGGTTAGGCGAGAACCATCGACACCTGAATGGCGCCATGATTGCGCAGCACCCGCAATGCCACATGCTCGTCCGATCGCCTGAGGGTCACATCGACGCGGGCGTTCTCGAAACCGAGATTCCGGAACGTGATCTCGTCGACGAACCGGGGCAGACGGGGATTGTTGAAGCGAATGCTGCGCGTCAGCGGATCCAATTCCATCCCCAGCACGGCTTGAAGCAGCAGGAACGGCGACGCGGCCGCCCAGGCCTGGGGTGCGCACGCAACCGGGTACAGGGTCGGCGCAGCCCCGCGGCGGCGGCGGAAGCCGCAGAACAATTCCGGCAGGCGACGCAAATCCATATAGGTGGCGGCCGCAAACAGCCCGTCGAAGATGCGTTCGGCGTGACCCGCGAGGCCGTAGCGCGCCAGCCCGAAAGCGATCAGCGAATTGTCGTGCGGCCAGACCGATCCATCGTGGTAGGACATCGGATTGTAGCGGGCTTGACCCTTGGCGACCGTCCGAACTCCCCAGCCCGAGAAGAAATTGGGTGCCAGCAGCTCGTCCGCCACCTGTCGGGCGCGGTCCGGCCGCGCGATGCCCGTCCAGAGTACCTGCCCGGCGTTCGAGGTGCGCACGCGGCAAGGTCTCTTTTCGCCGTCGAGTGCGATCGCATAGGTGCCGATGTCGTCGCACCAGAACGCCTGGTCGAACCGTTCGGCGAGGCGCCCTGCCTTCGCGTCGAGCTCCT
>JBBPYT010000186.1:0-5174 GCA_038199665.1 Hyphomicrobiales bacterium | reverse complement strand
GGCCCGTCTTTCGGCCGGGAAAGCCGGCACCCCCAGGGCCTTGTCCCTGCGTACGATCATGGTGGGCTTCCAAGGCGTGCGCAGGTGGATGGCTCCGAATGACACGGCTTGGGCTCCCAGTGCCCGCACGCGCTCGAGATCGGCGTAGTCCATGATGCTCGGGGCGATGACCGGCAGCGTGTCGTCGGCCGCGATCTCCCGCACCGCCCGCCAGTTCAGGATCTGGGCGGGCCGGCCCGACACGCCTCCCGCGCCGCCGCCCACCTGCCGCTCCAGCCGCCAAAGCGGGCTTCGGCTTTCGGGAAAGACCAGCTCCCACGGCACGCTGTTGAGCGCTACGGCGTCCGCCACCCCCATGAGCCCGCGCGCGATCGTCCGATAATCCTGGCCGGCCGAGACCTTCACGATGACCGGATGGTGCGACACCGCCTTCACGGCCGCGACGCCGCGGATCACCGCTTCGACCGTCTCGAGCGCGTGGCCGGTGTTCGGGCAGGACGGGTTGACCTCGAGGCCGACGAGACCGAAGCGGTTCATCATCGCGGCCATCTCGGCGAGCTCGTGCGCGTCGCCGAAGATCGAGGCCACGAGAGACCGGCGCCGGTAATCGAGCCCCGGGGCGACGTCGCGGCACCACCATTCGATCCCCGGATTGGTCAGTCCCACCTTGTTGACCGAACCGCCCGGAAGGAGGCGAACGCAGGACCAGGGTTTGTGCCAGCGCAGGTTCCCGGCGCGGGGGTGGCGGGTCAGCGTCTTCAGCACCACCGTGAAGAGTTCGGGCTTGATCAGCCCGGCCCGCACCAGCGGCTTTTCCCACAACCAGCCCCGGCCGTCGAAGGCCAGCGAGCCACTCGCCACGACGTAGTCGAGGACGTGGCCGTTCGACAACTTGATCATGACCGCCTCCCCTGTTGCGGCGCCAGTCTTAGGCGCGGCTGCCGGTCAGGTCCAGTGGATGCGGGTCGTGGCGGCCTGCGGCGCACTGCTGTTCTTCTCTGCGCTAAAGCCGTAAGCGCCTCGCCTCTTTGGCTCTCAAGGCTCAAGCCTCGTCGCGCGGCTTGCGGCCGAGCATGCCTTTCTGAGGGTCGTACCCGCGCGCCGCCAAGGCAAAGGACAGGAGCCCGACCGCGGCGGTGATGGCGAATGCGAGCACATTCACCTGGCCGTAGACCGCGAAACGCAGCAATTCGACCGCATAGGTGAATGGATTGAACCGGATGACCCACAAAATCCAGGTCGCGCCGCTTTCCTCGACCTTCCAGGCCGGATAAAGGGCCGTCGAAAAGAAGAAGGCCGGGAAGATCACGAAGTTCATCGTCCCGGCGAAACTCTCCATCCGGCGGACATAGACGGTCAGCAGCAGGCCAAGCGCCGCCAGCGTGAAGCTCGCGGCGAAAAGCGCGGGCAGCAGCGTCAAAGGCGCAAGGACCGGAAAGTCGATCCTGAACAGAGCCGCCATGGCGAGAAAGACATAGGCCTGAACCACGGACAGGACCGTGCTCGCCGCGAGCTTGGCAAAGAGCACGTACCAGCGCGGCACGGGCGCCGTCAGCAGCAGCCGCAGGATGCCGGCTTCCCGGTCGAAGACGAGCGAGAGCGAGGACTGCATACCTCCGAACAGCAGCACCATGCCGATGAGGCCAGGCAGCATGTAGACGTCGTAAGTGACGTAGGTCTCGTAGGGGGGAGTGATCGACACCCCGAGCACGTTCTGGAAGCCGGCCGAGAAGACGACGAGCCACAACGTCGGGCGAACGATCGCCGACACGAGCCGGCTCGTCTGGTAGCGGAAGCGCAGCAGTTCGCGCCCGACGATCGCAGCGAGCGCGGTCAGCCAGAGCGTCATGTAGCCGCCGCATCGGAAGCGGCCGGGCCGCGCACGACCGCCAGAAAGGCCTCTTCGAGCGTCCTGGCTTCGGTTCGCGCAACGAGGTCCTCGGGCGACCCCGTGAAGACCACTCGTCCATGATGCAGGACCACGACGTCCCGTGCGGCCTCGATCTCATGGACCAGATGGGTTGCCCACAGGACCGCTATGTTCCGTTCCGACGCGAGCGCGAAGACGTCGCGGGCAAGATCGGCGCGGCTTCGGGCATCGAGCCCGGTGCTCGGCTCGTCGAGCAACAGCAGATCGGGCGTTGTGACGAGAGCGCGGGCGATCTCGAGTTTGCGACGCGTCCCGCCGGAGAGTTCGCGGACCTTCTTCGGCGCCAGGTCGGCGATGCCGAAGCGCGCGAGCGCGCCCTCGATTGCGGCCCGGCCGGCGGCCCCCCGCAGCCCGTGCAGGGCCGCGTAGAAGCGCAGGTTCTGCAGCGCGGTCAGATCGAGGTCGTGTACCGGTTGCTGGAACACCACGCCCAACCGGGCAAGTGCCGCGGTGGGCGCGCTGGCAAAATCGACGCCGAACATGCGCACCCGCCCGGCATCGGCCACGAACAGCCCCGTCAGGATCTGGAACAGCGTGGTTTTGCCGGCCCCGTTCAGACCAAGGAGCGCTGTGACGCCACCGGGGCGGACCGCGAACGAGACCTCGTCCAGCGCCCGCGTCCGGCCGTAGCTTTTGGACAATGCGGCAATCTCGACCGAGGGCCGGGCTTCATTGACGCCGCGCGCGCCCGGCGTCATGGAGACGGAGCCTTGCACGCCGCCTCGCCTTCGTCCGTTCCCAACGTGTCGAGAGGCGTGCGCTGGTGCAGGAATCCCTCGAACGGCGCGTAGCCGATCACCGCGTCGCCCGAATGCAGCATGATGCTCTGCCGGAACTGGTGATCCCAAGGCCGGAACGAGCCTTCGACGCCCTTGCTGATGTCGATCGGCAGATCGACGCGGGCGAGCGCGGCTTCGATCGCCGGGCCGGTGGTCGCCTTGGCACGCGCCACCGCTTCGACCACCGCCCGGACCGCGACCCAGGCGGCCCAATCGTAGTCGGTCATCGGGCGATGCGCGTTCCGTTCGAATCGGTGGTTGACCTGGGGGGCACCGTAACGCTCCGCAACCGCGTCCCAGGCGGAGGGCCGCAACCCTTCGGTGCCGATCACCGGCCTTGGCTTGGCCTGCTCGTAGGGCACGAAGCGGCCGAAATCGCCGAGCGTATCGGCGAGGAACAGGATGTCGTAATCTTCGGAGGCGGTCATGATGGCGACATTGGTCTGGTCGCGCCGCCGGGGATCGTTGCCGAAAATGAAGCTTTTGGTGTCGACGATCTTGGCCCCGAATTTCTTCGCGGAAGCCTGGAAGGCATCGGCCAGCAGTTTGTCGCTCGGCAACGGACCGTAAAGCACCAGCACCCGCCGCCAGGTCTTGCGGACCAGGAACTGCGCCAGCGCGTCGGTCGCCATGCTGGTGCTGGGAATGACGTGGAAGGCACCCGTGGAGCACAGGGCGCGGCGCAGGGCGTCGGCGGAGTGGCGGATGTTGAAGATCGGCAGGGCAGCGGCCGGAAGCGCCTTTGCCACAGCCGTGAAATCGTCCACCGGCAGGTCGGCGATGATGGCCACCGCACCGCCCTCGGCGATGCTGCGGGCCGCGCCGACCGCGTCGGCATCGGGAGCAAGCACCTGCTTGTCGAGTGTCACGGTCGCACCGATGGCGTGTGCGGTGGCCCGCGTATCGCGAATCGCCAGTTCGGCGCCCGGATAGGGCTCCGGCAACGGCGGACGGAACACGCCGTCGTCCGAGGCCACCTCGGCATAGGCGGGGTCGCCTTCCCGGGCCAGGTAGACGATGCGGATTTCGGGCGAAAGCCCCTTGTCCTCGGCGAGGAGGGCAGACGGGGCGGCGAAGACCAGCATGGCGCTGAGGATGGCCCAGCCGGCAATGGCTTTGCGGCCGCGGCGGCTCCGCATTTCGGTCCGCCGCAACAACCGCAACATGGATTTCGGCAAAGGCTTTCGCGCAAGCGGCTCAATCATCGATCAGGATCGCGTAAGGTATGACCCCGACCGGCACCGCCTTGACGACCTTGTCACTCGCCGTATCGACGATCGCTACGTCGTCGGACAACCCGTTGGCGACGTAGAGTTTGCGCTCATCCCGGCTGAGCCGCAAACCCCAGGGCCGCTTGCCCACCAGGATGTAGTCGACGGCCTTTCGGCTTGGGACATCGACAACCGCGACATGGTTGGCACGGCCCAGCGCCACATAGGCCCGCTTGCCGTCCCTGGTCATGACGATGTCGACCGGCGTGATCTCGTCGCGCCGCAAGCCCAGCGGCTGGAACTCGATCCGCCCCACGCTGGCAAGGGTTGCGACGTCGATGATTTCGACGATGCCGGCAATCTCGTCCGAGACCCAGACCTGCTTGCCGTCGGGCGTGATGGCAAACCGACGGGGCCGCGTGCCGGTCAGAAGCTCCTTCACGACCTTTTTGGCCGCGACGTCGATCACCTGCACCAGATTGGCGGCCTCTGAGGCCACGAAGACGTACTTGCCGTCCGGGGTCGCCAGCACGCCCTCGGGCTCGTCGCCCACCGGATAATGCGCGGTCACTTCCCCGGTATCGATGTTCAGGACGGTGGCTTCGGCATCGTCCTCGTTGGAAATGTAGAGGTCGTGGCCGTTCGGGTGAAGGTCGAAGGTTTCAGGGTCGGGCACGTCGCGGAAGCGCTTGACGAGCTTGTGCGTGGAAACCTCGTAAACGGCGATGGTATTGTCGCTTCCGCAAGCCACCACGAGCTTCGTGTGGTCGAGCGTGAAGCGCATGCCGCGTGGCCGCCCGCAGCTCTTGAAGGACGAGACCACGTTGTCGGATCCGTCGAGCACGAAGATCTCGCTCGAGCGCTCGTTCGACACGAATACCAGCCCTGTTCCGGCTGCCCGGGCCGGCATGGGCCACGCCCCGGTGAGAGCCAGGAACAAGGCTGCGATACCATGGAGCGCCTTGCTGGCGTGCAAAGTGGCGCAAGCGTTACTTCGCACAGTCGGTCAAGTCCTTGTCGCGGATCGAGAAGACGTCGTCGGCCTTGACATCGACGCCCCTTGCGAAGCAGACGCGCCCTTTGTCGTCCTTAGTGCGGACATCGTACAGGCCCGGGTCCACGCCCTTGACGGCGAGCTGCTCGTCGAAGTCGACAGACCCGTCCTTATCGTTGGCGCATTGGTTCGACCCGAACGATGTCGAGCCGGCGGGAGCGAGCGACACCTCGGTCAGCGTTTCGGATGTCAAGTTCCAG
>JBBPYT010000185.1:0-4703 GCA_038199665.1 Hyphomicrobiales bacterium | reverse complement strand
GCGCCCGTGTCGTTTGTGAGGTGCTCCAGCGGGCCAAAGGCCTGCAGGTGTTTCGCGTGCTGTCGCTTGACCTTTCGACGGCCATCCACCCGTCTCAGTCCGGCCCGGCCAGGACGCATGTGGAGGTCAACGCCACCGGCGGTTTCGAAATCGCCATCGTGAAATGGTTCAACCGGGTTAGAGGCTTCGGCTTTCTGACGCGTGGCGAAGGCACGGAGGACATCTTCGTGCACATGGAAACCCTGCGACGCTACGGCATTACCGAAATCAAGCCGGGCGAGAGCTTTCTCGTGCGTTTCGGCGACGGCCCGAAAGGGCTGATGGCCGCCGAAGTGCGCCCGCTTGAAGCAGGCCTGCCTTCATCGCATTAGCAGAATGCGCAAAGCGCTCTTTGATCCGCGCTCGTCCGTTGTTCGCGCCGGCTCGAGATCAGAGCTCGCCCTTGCGGCAACCAGATTTGCTCATGCTGAGAAGCCTGGGCTCCCCACAGTTTCAGTGTCTTGTGTATCGGGTGCCCCGAACGGTCCGGAGGCGTATTCCGGCTTGTGCTCACCCATCGTCATGCGAATGTCGCGCCTTCCTTCGATCGGGCTAACAATGGAGGTCGCACGGCGTGCCGTGTAAAGGGAATCCTTCTCAGCTTGACGGAGTCGGAGCCGTCGCGCCGGCGGCCTCGCATATCGGATAGCAAATGACCGTTCTGCGCTCTCTCGTTTTCACCGCGCTCGCCGCCTTCATTCTAACGGCGCCGGTTACGGCACAGATGGCGGCGGATCGGCGCCTCTCCATCGAGACGAGCAGCGGCTCCCATGGCTTCGATGTCGAAGTCATGCGGACCAACGCCGAACTCGAACGAGGGTTGATGTTCCGCCGCAAACTAGCGAGCGACAGCGGAATGCTGTTCGATTTCAAAAGTCCGCAGAATGTCAGCATGTGGATGAAGAACACCTATCTGCCGCTCGACATGGTGTTCATCGGCCGGGACGGCAGGGTCGTTTCCGTGAAAGAGGATGCGGAACCCCTATCGGAGCGGATCATTTCTTCAGGCGGTCCCGTGGTGGGTGTGCTCGAAGTCAATGCCGGAACGGCAAAGCGGATCGGCGTCAAGGTCGGAGACCTGGTACGCCATCCCATGTTCGGAACCTGAGCATCGGCCGACCGGGGCTGATCGCCATCCGATTCACCGCGCCCTCCAACGCCGGCGGATGCGGTTGGCGACTCCGGCAGGGTTCGAACCTGCGACCTGCCGCTTAGAAGGCGGCTGCTCTATCCAGCTGAGCTACGGAGTCAAGTCACCCTTGCTCGGAACACACATCCAATCGTCCGGCAAAGATCAATGCGTCCACATACCAGTGCGGGTCGGCTTGAAGTTGTCGGAATAGGATAAGCCGCGCCGTTCCCGATCCGGAGTGGGCTCTTCGACGCGAAACTCAATACCGAGCTTCCGCGCGAATGCGATTGCCTCGTCCTTGGTGTCGAAAGGAATGCAAACCTGGCTGCTGGTTTCGGCCGAGCCTGTCCAGCCCATGAGCGGCTCGATCTCCCGGGGCTCGGTCCTGTCGTATTCCAGCAACCAGGTTTTGGTCCTGGCATGGCCGGATTGCGTGGCGCCGCGGGTTGGGCGATGAATTCGTGCGGCCATCAGTCCTACGAAGCCTCGGCATCTCTGTAACGACCCGCCGGAACAATTCGAAAGCATGGACGCCGAACACTGGTCGGGGCAGCAGGATTCGAACCTGCGACCTGAAGTACCCAAAACTTCCGCGCTACCAGGCTGCGCTATACCCCGAAAACCGGCTGCCCTATGGGGGCATCGCTAGCATGGCGTTTGGCTCCGAACAAGGTCGCCATCCCGAGCCGGCCAGTGACCCGCCGCCAAAGGGGGCGCCCCACCGTCTGCGGCACGCACCGCCACGAAGCACAATACCCACCATGCGATCGACGGAGAACTCACGCGCGGCACTTGGCCCTGCGCTGTCAAGGTCTTGATGGCGGATTGCGTCGAACTTGCTTTATGGCCAATACCCCTGGGCTTTGCCGCTGTTGCTTCAAGGCTCGACAAGGCAGAAATGTCGTTTCGAGCCGGGCCGTTCCCGCTGGGCCTCCGTCTCGTTGCCTCTGATTTCCGAAGGGTCGCTTTCTTGACCAAATTCGAAGCGACGATCCGCGCCGTTGCGGACCGAATCGGAGCGGTCCCGTTGCTTATGCTCGCCTCCCCGGCGCTTCTGCTGCCAGGCTTCGCGAGTTTGCCGCCGATGGATCGCGACGAGCCGAGGTTTGCGCAAGCCTCCAAACAGATGTTGGAGACGTCGGATTTCGTCGACATCCGCTTTGGCGGGGAAGCACGCAACAAGAAGCCTGTCGGTATTCACTGGTTGCAGGCGGCTGCTGTGGGCCTTGGCGAACTGGCGCATGTCGCGGATGCACGGCGACAGATCTGGCTCTATCGCCTTCCATCGCTGCTCGGCGGCATTTGCACCGTCCTCTTCACATATTGGGGGGCTCTCGCCCTGATTTCGCGCCGCGGTTCAGTCGCGGCAAGTCTCATGATCGCAGCGACACTCCTGCTCGGCGCCGAATCTCGGCTCGCGACGACCGATGCCGTGCTGGCCGCGACCGTGGCGGCCGCCATGGGGGCGCTCGCCCAAGCCTATCTCGACGAGCGCGGCCGCGGCCCATGTTCCTTTGGCACTGCGGCCCTGTTTTGGATCGCGATCGGAGTCGGCATTCTGATCAAGGGACCCGTCGCGCCGATGGTAGCACTGTTCGCGGCCGTCGTGCTGTCGGTCCCTAGGCGCTCCGCGCGTTGGCTCCTGGCGCTTCGACCGGTTCCAGGTGTGGCTCTGTGTCTGCTGATCGTCGTTCCGTGGTTTGCGCTCATCTTGTGGAGGACACACGGGACCTTCCTCACGGAAGCGGCCGGACACGACCTGCTGGCCAAAGTTGCCGGACCGCAGGAACTGCATGGGGCCCCCGCCGGCTCCTACTTGCTTGCCTTCTGGTTCTCGGGTTGGCCTTTGGCGCCTTTCGTGGCGCTCGCCGCACCCTCGATCTGGCGTCACCGGCGGGAGCCGGAAATCGTGTTCCTCCTGGCATGGCTAGTTCCGTCCTGGCTGCTGTTCGAAGTCGTTCCGACCAAGCTGTTCCACTACGTGCTACCGCTCCATCCGGCGCTTGCCATTCTGGCTGTCGGCGGCCTCGAACGTTTCGCGCGAGCTGGTCGCCTGCACCGCACCCCAGGTGGCAGCCTGTTGTTCGCGTTGCTGTCGTTAGTGCCTGTGACGGTTCTCGGACTTGTCTTCGTTTCTCCGGACGCCTTTGGACGCTCACGCCCGAGACCTCAGCGGCGGCAATCCCTCAGCACGCTTCTCGCCCTGTTCCTGGCCTGGAAGGCAAGCCAAGCCCTACTCGAGCAGTCTGTTTACCGCGCGATGGCGATGGCGACCGTGACGGCATTGCCCGTCTACTTGTTCGTTTACGGATGGCTTTTGACCCCCTCGATCGCGGATCGCCTGGCCGTCTCTCCTCGCCTGGCCAGCGCCGCCTCCGGAGCCTTGGGCAGGGGTTGCGCCGAATCGCTTTACGCGACGGTCGGTGATCGCGAACCAAGCCTCATGTTCCTGACCGACACTAAATTGCTGATGACGGATGCGGCTGGGGCTGCGCGTTTCCTCGAAGAGGGGCCATGCCGGGTGGCTTTTGTTGGAGCTCGCGACGAATCGGTCTTTGCTGCCGCGCTTGACCCCGATGCACCGGTCCGGCGCGCGACCAGGGTCGAGGGTACCGCACTGAACGGCGGTGGGGCGCTCGACATCGGCGTCTATGTACGGCAGTGAAAGCAGCATGCTGAAGACCTGTTCGCCCCCGTGGCGCGATCCCAAAATCCTTCTGTTGATTCTGCTGTGCCTGCTCGTGCTGGCCAGTTTTTCCGATGCCCGTGTTGCCGCCATTGCGGCCCATACACCTTACGGTCTCGTCCGGGTCGGGCTGATCGTGACGGCTTTCGGTCTGTCGGGCTACATGTATGCCCTATCGGCTGCGGTCGCGATCGGTGCGCTGGGGGCGAGGGCCAGCGACTGGGGTCGCGCCCGGCGGCTCCAGCTCACATTGATCGCCGAGCGGGCCATCTACTTCTTCGCCGCGATCGGGGCCTCGGGCATTCTGGCGCAGGTGGTCAAGCACATTGTCGGCCGGGCGAGGCCGCAGCTGCTGCCGGAGCTCGGCGCCTTCCATTTCGATCCGCTCTCCTTCAGGACTGTTCTGGCGAGCTTTCCCTCAGGCCATTCGACCAACGTGTTCGCTGCGGCCGTTGCTTTGAGCTTCATCTTTCCGCGTGCACGCGTCGTTTGGTTCGTTCTCGCGGGTCTGATCGCGGCATCGCGCGTCTTGGTTGGAGCTCATTTTCCGAGCGACGTCGTGGGAGGTGCAACGCTCGGCGCCAGCGTGGCTTACCTGACGGCGCATGTCTTCGCCCGCAGGTCCATCGCATTCGACGCCACCAGTCCGACCCTGCGAATGAAGCAGGTGGCCCCTGCCGCGGGCCCAGCCTCGGTGGGGACGGATGTGCCATGACGTCGCCGCGCGTGTCCGTGGTGGTGCCGGTCCGCAACGAGGCCGGGAACGTCGGTCCTTTGGTTGCAGAGATCGAACAAGCGCTCGCAAGTCTCGCGCCGTTCGAAGTCATCTACGTCGATGATGGCTCT
>JBBPYT010000184.1:0-21144 GCA_038199665.1 Hyphomicrobiales bacterium | reverse complement strand
GCGCATCCGGAGCCGTTGCGGACGTAAGCCTTCCGCCCGCACCTCGGCTGAGCTCAAGCTTTTCCGGTGGACTCTAGCGCCGTTCGAGCCCGGCCGTTTCGGCTGCCGGGGGTCGGGAGAATGGTTCGGGAGGAATTGCCTGATGGGGGACTTGCGCCTGCCGTTTCTCGAAGCCGTCGAGAGCAAAGTGCTCTGGCTCGCATCCTGGATGATTCACAACGCCAATCACCTGCGCGAACACGCCGACGGATTGAAAGTGGGAGGTCACCAGGCCTCGTCGGCCTCCCTGGCGACGATCATGACGGCCCTCTACTGCGCCATCCTGAGGCCGGAGGACCGGGTGGCCGTCAAGCCCCATGCCTCGCCGATCTTTCACGCGCTGAATTACCTCTTCGGTCACCAGACCCGGGAAAAGCTCGAGAACTTCCGCGGCTACAAGGGCGCGCAGTCCTACCCGTCGCGCACCAAGGATGTCGACGATGTGGACTTCTCGACCGGGTCCGTAGGCCTCGGCGTGGCGCAGACGCTCTTCGCCTCGCTGGTCCAGGATTACGTGCGCGCCAAAGGCTGGACGCAGGACAGGCCCGCGGGCCGCATGGTGGCCCTGGTCGGCGACGCCGAGATGGACGAAGGCAATATCTTCGAAGCCCTGCTCGAGGGCTGGAAGCATGGGCTGCGGGATTGCTGGTGGATCATCGACTATAACCGCCAGAGCCTTGATGCGATCATTCGCGAAGGCCTGTGGGAACGCTTCCAGTCCGTCTTCGAGAATTTCGGCTGGGATGTCGTCATCCTGAAACACGGCTCGCTGCTTCGGGCGGCCGCCGAGGAGCCCGGAGGGCCTAAGCTTCTCGATTGGATCGACACCTGCCCGAACCAGCTCTATTCCGCCCTCTGCTTCCAAGGGGGTGCGGCCTGGCGCAAGCGATTGCTGGACGACATCGGCGACCAGGGTGCCGTCTCGGAGCTTCTGGGCCGCCGCTCCGACGACGCACTGGCGCGGTTGATGACCAATCTCGGCGGCCACGACATGCCGACGCTTCTCGAGGCCTTCGAGAAGCGGGACGGCAACGAGCGCCCGACCTGCTTCATCGCCTACACGATCAAGGGCTTCGGGCTGCCCTTCCAGGGCCACAAGGACAACCACGCCGGCCTGATGACCCGCGCCCAAATGGAGGCGTTGCGCGACAGGATGGGCGTGCGCCCGGGACATGAATGGGACCTGTTCGAGGGCCTCGATCTCGACACCGGCGAACTGCAGGCCTTTCTCCGGTCCGTGCCTTTCGTCCAACAGGGCCGCCGCCGCTATCAGGCGGGAAAGCTACCGGTGCCGTCGGCGCTCCCGTTCACGGCCGCGCCCTCCATGTCGACCCAGCAGGGCTTCGGCCTGATCCTGTCGGATTTCGCCAAGACCGCTCACCCTTTGGCAGACCGGATCGTCACGACGGCTCCGGATGTCACGGTGTCGACGAACCTCGGAGGGTTCGTGAACCGACGAGGTTTGTTCGCCAAGGCCGAGATGGCGGATCTGTTCAAGGGGGAACGCATTCCGTCGATCTACGCTTGGGAGTTTTCGCCGAAGGGGCAGCATTTCGAACTCGGCATCGCCGAATCGAACCTCTTCACCATGCTCTCGGCTCTCGGATTGTCGCATTCCGTGAACGGCGAACGGCTGATCCCGATCGGCACTGTCTACGACCCGTTCATCTATCGCGGCGCGGATGCCATGAACTACGCCTGCTACCAGGACGCTCGCTTCATCCTCGTGGCCACGCCTTCGGGGATCACGCTGTCGCCGGAAGGCGGTGCCCATCAATCGATCGGAACGCCGCTCGTCGGAATGGCGCAGGACGGGCTTTCGGCATTCGAACCGGCCTATGTCGACGAACTGTCGATCATTCTGCGATGGGCTTTCGAATATATTCAACGCAATGGCGAGGGGGATCCGGACGAACAGAGCTGGTTGCGCGACGAAACCGGAGGCTCGGTCTACCTGCGGCTGTCGACCCGGCCGATCGAACAGATGAAGCGCGAGACGACGGGAGCCTTCGCCGAGGACGTCGTCAGAGGTGCGTACTGGATCAAGCGGCCCGGCCCGAACGCCCAGACCATCATCGCGTATCAGGGTGTCGTGGCGCCCGAGGCCATAGAGGCGGCCGGCCTCCTGGCCGAGGATCGCCGCGACCTCGGGGTTCTGGCGATCACTTCCGCCGACCGGCTGAACGCCGGCTGGCAGGCGGCCGAACGGGCTCGCCAGCGCGGCGTCGCCAAGGCCATATCGCACATCGAGCGGCTGTTGGCGCCGCTGTCCCGAGACTGTGGCATCGTTACGGTTCTGGATGGCCATCCCGCGACGCTGGCCTGGATCGGCAGCGTCTACGGCCACCGGCTGAAGGCACTCGGCGTCGAGCACTTCGGCCAGACCGGGGACATCGCCAGCCTCTATCACCACTACGGCATCGACGCTAACGCCATCGCCCACGCGGCCCAGGCCGCGAGCTCCGGCCGGCCGGTGCGCTATCTCAGGGCTTTGTCCTGAGACGGTTGTCGAGCCGCCACGCATGGAACGCCCGTCCCAACTGGTCGCCCGAGGCGGACGCATGCTACACGCTTCCTCGGCCCTCGGCACAACGTTCGAAGCACGGGAATCGATCGGCATGCAGGTGTCAGGATGGATGATTGACGGTCCGGCGTCCGTGCGGCCTGGAGGCTTGGCTCGGGGGCGGGAGCCGTGAGATGAGAGAGCACGCAGTGGGGGTGCCGGAACTGATCGCCTCCGGTCTCGGCTGGCCGGAAGGCCCGACGGTGCTGCCCGATGGAAGGATCGTGCTGGTCGAGAGCTACCGCAGCCAGCTGACAATGGTCGGGCCCGACGGTCAGCCGCGGCGCTTCGCCTATGTGGCCGGGGCGCCGAACTCCTGCGTGCTCGGGGCTGGCGGCGAACTCTACGTGTGCCAGAACGGTGGCACCACAGGTCCGTGGCGCGCTGCCGAAATGACCGTCCCATCGATCCAGCGGGTGCGCGAGGGCGGCGAGCCCGAAATCCTGCTGACCGAGGTGGCTGGAATTCCTCTCAACGGCCCGAATGATCTTGTTTTTGCGGCCGACGGCCGGCTCATCTTCACCGATCCGGGGACCTACAATCCCGCCGACCCGGACCCCAGCTATATCTTCGCGCTGGCTCCGGATGGCACGGCCAGCGTCGTCGTCGCCTTCCCCGAGCCGGTCTTCCCGAACGGCGTCGCTGTCGAGGCCGATGGGTCGATCGTGTGGGACGAGTCCTATACGGGTCGAGTGCGCCGGCGCCGGCCGGACGGCTCGATCGAGGATCTCGGACGCCTGCCTGGCCCCAATCCCATCCCCGACGGCATGAAGATCGGCGCCGATCGTCGTCTTTACGTGACCGACATCGTTGCCGGAGGACTCCACGTGCTCGCGCCCGACGGAACCGTCGAGGGCTTCCTCCCCTGCGGGACAGCGACGACCAACTGCGTCTTCGCCGGCGACACTCTGTGGGTGACGAATGCTGGGGTCCTGGCCACCGGCACGGAGCCCTCCTTCGCCGGCACGCTCTGTCGCCTGCGCGTGCCGGGCGGCGGGGCGCCGACCTACCGCGGCAGCATCGGCCCGGGCGAACGCCGGTGACCGCCCCGGCCTCGTTCAAGCCGCTTTTCAATGTCGCGGAGATGCGCGCGGCGGCCCGTGCCGTGCTGCCTCGACCCGTTTTCGACTTCGCCGACGGCGCTGCGGAAGACGAACGGACCTTGCGTCGGAACGTGGAGGCTTTCGACGAGGTGAGCCTGCTGCCTCGCCCATTGAACGGCGCTGCCAGCCGCGATCTGTCGATCGAGCTTTTCGGCGCCAAGGCATCGATGCCGCTCGGGCTCGCGCCGACGGGGCTCGCCGGCCTGTTCTGGCCGGACGGCGAGCTTGCCGCCGCCCGCGCCGCCTCAGCGGCGGGAGTGCCCTATTGCGCCAGCCACGGTTCGGTCTGCACGCTCGAAGATATCGCCCGGACCGGTGCGGATCCCCGTTGGATGCAGGTTTTCGTCTACAAGGACCGGGGCTTCACGCGCGAGATGGTCGAGCGGGCCGCCGCCGCGGGCTACCACGTCCTGGTGCTGACGACCGACAACCAGTTGCTCGGCAACCGCGAGCGAGACATCCGCAACGGTTTCGCCATACCGCCGCGCTTCGGTATCGCCGGAACCCTCGCCGCGGCCACCAAGGCGCAATGGCTGATGCGCATGCGGACGACCTTGCCCCGCCTGACCTTCGGCAATTACGTCCGGCCGGGCGAAGCCGCCGATATCGGCGCGCTTGCCGGGCGGATGTCGGCGCTGCTCGACCCGGGCCTCTCCTGGGCCGACGTCGACGAGCTGCGCAAACAGTGGAAGGGGCCGTTCGTCCTCAAGGGCGTGCTGCATCCCGCCGAGGCCCGGGAAGCGGTCGAGCGCGGTCTTCAGGGCGTCATCGTTTCGAACCACGGCGGACGGCAGCTCGACGGCGCCGCAGCTTCGCTCGACGCTCTTCCCGCGGTCGTCGGGGCCGTGTCGGGGCGCATCCCGGTTCTTTTGGATGGCGGCGTGCGCCGCGGCACCGATGTCGTCAAAGCCCTGTCGCTCGGCGCCGCATGCTGCCTGATCGGGCGCCCCCAACTTTGGGGCTTGGCGGTCGGCGGCGAAGCGGGAGTGCGCCATGTCCTCGACATCTATCGCCGGGAGATCGACCGCGTGATGGGCCTGATGGGCGCCTCGAAGGTGAGCGATCTCGGCCTTCACTGCCTTTCTCGCAAAGCTATTCGAGAGCGCGAAGCCGGCTACGCGAAAGGCTCCGAGGATCAAAGGGGGACCAGGTGAACAAGCTTTCCGGAGTCGTCGTCGTCAGCGGGGCCGCATCGGGGATCGGCCGGGCCTCCGCATTGCATTTTGCGGAATGCGGGGCGAGCGTGGTCGCCACCGACCTCAATGCCGGGGGTCTGGCGAGTCTCGCCTCGGACCGCATCCGCATCGTTCCGGGGGACCTGACGCAGGACGCCGATTGCCGCCGAGTTGCGGAAGTCGCGGGCGGCCTCGGCCGGGTGACGGGTTTGCTAAATTCCACCGGCCTCGAACTGCACGGCACGGTGGTCGACATGCCGGAAGCGGACTGGGACCGCGTCATCGCGGCGAACCTCAAGACCATCTTTCTCCTGTCGAAACACGTCATCCCCCTGATGATCGCCGGCGGCGGCGGTTCGGTCGTCAACATGTCCTCGGTTCAGGCGATCGTCACGCAGCGCGACGTCGCGGCTTATACGGCGACCAAGGGCGCCGTGATTTCGCTGACGCGCGTGATGGCGGTCGACCATGGCGCCGACCGCATTCGCGTCACGGCAATCTGCCCCGGCACCATCGAGACGCCTTTGGCGCGGTCGGTCGCGGCCATGTACATCCCCGACGACCCGCAAAAGCAGTTCGACATCTGGGGCGCCAAACATGCGCTGAATCGCATTGGCCAGCCCATCGAAGTGGCGCGGCTTGCGGCCTTTCTGCTGTCGGATGACGCGAGCTTCATCACTGGCTCCTACCACCTCGTCGATGGCGGGTTGTCGGCACTGCTGTGACACCGGGCTCGCCATTCGCCGAGACCGCCACCGACCGGGAACCCAAACCATGATCAAGGATCCGCCGCTGTTGACCATCCGCCGGCATTTCCCCCGGCCCGCGGCAGCGCTCGTCGCCGCGTTCAAGGGCGTGCCGACGGGACATCTCGTGGACGCCATGGGCGGACGTGGGTGCCTCGACCACTCGATCCGGCCGCTCTTCCCGCAGAACGCGGGGCTCGTCGGCGTGGCGATCACCTGCAACGCCGGCCCGGCCGACAATCTGGCGGTCTTCGGCGCTCTCGATGCGGCGGTGCGCGGCGACGTGATGGTGGCGGGGACCGATGCCTTCATGAAGACCGCGGTTACCGGCGACCTGCTGCTCGGCATGGCTCGCAACCGGGGAGTTGTTGGCTTCGTCACCGACGGGCTCGTCCGCGATCTCCCTGGTCTCGAGGCGGTGGGCCTGCCGATCTTTTGTGCCGGGGTCACGGCCAATTCGCCGGCCAGGAACGGCCCTGGCAGCGTGGGGCTTCCGGTGGTGCTCGGCGACACGGTCGTTCATTCGGGCGACATCCTGGTCGGCGACCGGGATGGCGTCGTTGTGGTGCCGCGAGATCAGGCCGAGCGCGTGCTCCACAGCCTGGCCGCGATCCGAGCTGCCGAACAGGATCTCGAAGCGAAGGTCCGCGAGGGCCTCGAGGTGCCCGACTTCATCCGCGCGATTCTGGCGTCAGACAACGTGGAACTGCTTGATTGAGCCGGCGCCGCCGTCTCGCACGGGGCCCGTTCATTGGCCGATGAGATGCAGGGCGATCTGACGGTCGTGCGGCTGCGTCCGATGCTCGAAGAGATAGATGCCCTGCCATGTCCCGAGCATCAGCCGCCCCTCGTCGACCGGTACGGACAGGCTCGTCTGCGTGAGGGCGGTGCGAAGGTGGGCCGGCATGTCGTCGGACCCTTCGAGGTCGTGCGCGTAATGGCCGCTTTCGGGCGCGATTCGCTCGAAAAAGGCTTCGAGGTCGACCCGCACCGTCGGATCGGCATTCTCCTGGATCAGCAGGGAGGCCGAGGTGTGGCGGCAGAACACGGTCAAAAGTCCCGTCGGAATACCTTGCGTCTCCACCCATCGGGTGATCGGCAGGGTAATGTCCTGCAGTCCCCTGCCCCGCGTGGACCGGATCAACCGGTGAAGTGCCTGTCGCATGCCGCAAATTAGCTCGCGAAACGCTGTCGAGAAAGCAGGTTCTGGCGCTGGAACGCGCTAACTTCCTCGGGCCTTGCAACCGCCGGCCAAGTTCACCAAGCTCGCGCGACCGGACCGGCGCGGCAATTAGCCCGTACTGACCACGGGTTTCGGGGAGGAACCATGTTCATCGGCATCGATATCGGCACGACTTCGGTCAAATCGGTTCTCGTCGATGCCGCCGGGCACCTCGTCGCGAGCGCCACCGAGCCGCTCGCCGTGGCGCGGCCGCGCTCCGGCTGGTCGGAACAGGACCCGGAAGCGTGGTGGACCGCCGTGTGCAAGACGCTCGACAATCTCCACGCGGCCGAATCACGCAAGCTTGCCGAGGTCGAAGCCATTGGGCTGTCGGGCCAGATGCATGGCGCCACCCTGCTCGACGCGGCGGACTCGGTTCTGCGGCCCGCCATCTTGTGGAACGACGGTCGTGCCGTGGCCGAGTGCGCGGCCCTCGAAGCCGCCTGCCCGACCGCCCGCGAGATCACGGGCAACATCGCCATGGCGGGATTCACGGCGCCGAAACTACTCTGGGTGCGCAAGCACGAGCCGTCGATCTTCGAGCGCGTCCGCAAGGTATTGCTGCCGAAGGACTACGTCCGGCTGCGGCTGATCGGCGACCACGTGTCCGATATGTCGGACGCGTCGGGCACCTACTGGCTCGACGTCGGCCGTCGCGACTGGTCCGACGCCCTGCTGGCCGCCACCGGGCTCGACCGTTCGCACATGCCGCGGCTGGCCGAAGGAACGGAAGCGACGGGCCGCCTGCGCGAGCCGCTCTGTGCCCGCTGGGGCATGGACCGACGTCCGATCGTTGCCGGCGGTGGCGGCGACAACGCCGCTTCGGCCTGCGGCATCGGTGCCGTCACGCCAGGCGCCGCCTTCCTGTCGCTCGGCACGTCCGGCGTGCTGTTCGTGTCGAACGAAAGGTTCTCGCCCAACACGGCCGGCGCCGTCCACGCCTTCTGCCACGCCCTACCCGAAACATGGCATCAGATGGGCGTCATCCTCAGCGCGACCGACAGCCTGAACTGGCTGGCGCGCCTCTTCGAGGAACCCGCCGCGGCGCTTTCGGCGAAGCTCGGAGCATCCGTACGGCAGCCGTCGCCGGTACTGTTCCTGCCTTACCTGTCCGGCGAGCGGACCCCGCACAACGATGCCGGCGCCCGGGGCGTCTTCGTCGGCCTCGGCCAGACGAGCGATCGCAACGCCGTGACCCAGGCGGTGCTCGAGGGGGTCGCTTTCGCGTTCCGCGATTGCCTGCGTGTTCTCCACGATGCCGGCACGGATATCAGCCGTGCCTTCGCGGTCGGTGGCGGGGCCAATTCGGAAGTTTGGCTGTCGATCCTGGCGAGTGTGCTCGACCGGCCGCTGGACCTGTCGGCCGAAGCCGATGTGGGGGCCGCGTTCGGGGCAGCACGGCTGGCCATGGCGGCCCAGTGCGGCGGCGACCCGAAATCGATGATGCGCCCACCGCGCGTCGAGCGCTCGGTCGAGCCCGACCGTCGGCTCGTCGACGCCTATGCCGAACGCTATGCCCGCTATCGCGCGCTCTATCCCCTGGCCAGGGCAGCGGCCTCTCCCTCCTCCTGAAAGGTGCCTTCGATGCTTCGCTCCGAGATCAATCGTCTGATGGCCGAGGCCGAGGCGCTCTTCGCCCACCACGGCTACGTGCCGCCGCCATGGGCGTTCTGGTCGCCGGCCGAATGGGCCGCCCATCCGCAGCAAGCCCGCTTCTGCGCCGCCCACCAGATGGGCTGGGACATCACCGATTTCGGTGCCGGTCGGTTTCTCCAGCGCGGACTGATCCTGCTCTGTACGCGCAACGGCATCCAGAACGTCGCGGGCGAGCGGCCTTATGCCGAGAAGATCATGGTGGTGCGCGAAGACCAGGAAACGCCCTACCACTGGCACAAGATCAAGACCGAGGACATCATCAACCGCGGCGGGGGCGATTTCGTGATCGAGATCGTCGGAACGGATGCCGCGGGCGCACCCACGGCCGACACGATCGACGTGCTGCTCGATGGGGCCGTGCGCAGAGTACCGGCGCGCCAACCGATCGTGCTGAAGACAGGCGAAAGCGTGACGCTCTTTCCCGGCCAGGCGCACCGGTTCTACGGCCGGGGCGGCACGGGGACGGTTCTGGTCGGCGAAGTCAGCCAGGTCAATGATGACTGGCACGACAATTTCTTCCTTGAGTCGGTCGGGCGCTTCGCTACGGTCGAGGAAGACGAGGAGCCGCGGCACCCGTTGTGGTCGGAGCTGGAGGCATTCTGAGACCGGAGCGCGGGCCAGGTTGGATCGGCATTCAGGCTTCTCAACGCTAGCGCCAAGCCGCACTTCACCGAACGGCAGACGGAGGGCGAGCGATGGTGGATTACACTTTAGCGGTTGGCACACACGACCCATACGGCTTTGCGGCTGACACCGATCTCGAAGCGATCCGCGAAGCTGCCCGGCATATCGGGAGCCACCATGCTGGCGAGCTTGGACGCAACCCTCAGGAGGTCGTGACCTTGCTTGGGCCGGGTGGCCTCATCACTCGTCCCACCGAACGCCTGGATGAATTCGTGCGGCGTCTTCCTGGAACAAGCGTCGAGGACGACACTGGTCAAGTTCAGCCAGGCGACACGAACACGCCGGATTGCAACGCCGGTTGAGATCGAAGCCATACCCGGGATTGTTAAGCTCGGCTTATCCCGCAAGCTGCGGACTCTGAGCAAAAAAGGCCTCGAAGCAACCGGACTCTCGGCCGGGCCCAGGAATCACGGTGAGGGCAGTGGCACTGAGACGGAAGGAGCCACGGAAGGAGCCGGGGTCGGCTCTATGTGAGCTTCCTTTTGACCGTGCCGCCGGTGTTCGGTTTCTTCGGTGACGGGTTCGCCCTTGCGACGTCGATAACAAGCGGATTGGGCTGGTTCACGTCGGTTTGGCGCACGAGCTGCATTCTCAAAATGCTCACTATCCCAGAAGGCTTGGCTTCGTTCGGCGTCGGCCCAAGCAATCCAGCACCTAAACAGAACTCGAACGCGACAAACCAGGCCCCCTCGTGAAGGCCTTGCTGCTTGATTGGTGCAGATGTGATTTCCTGGAGATCGAAGAGTAGGTAGATGCCTCAGCCATCGTCCGGAGCCGAGAAGCGGCGGGTCCTAATCTCGGCCGATGTCGCTGTGGAGAAAAATCGCGTCGGATCTGATTTCTCGTTGCATGAGATTGAATCGCCGCATAAAGATATGTTTATGTCTCTTGAGGCGAGCTGATGACCAAGCATCACCTGTCCTTCGCGCCCACCCTGGCGGCACTTGAAGCCGCGGGGGAGGGCACCCGCCTCCGACTTCTAGCGCTTCTCGCCGAAGCCGAACTGACGGTGAGCGAGCTCGTCACCATCCTGGGCCAGTCGCAACCGCGCGTCTCGCGGCATCTCAAGCTGCTGGTCGAAGCCGGCTTGGTGGAACGGCACCGCGAGGGCGCTTGGGCGTTCTTCTCGGCGGGCGAACGGGGAGCCGCCGCCGGCCTCGCCCGCGACGTCCTCGGCCGGCTCGATCCGCATGACCCGGTGCTGGTGGCCGATCGGTCGCGCCTGGGCGAAGTGCAGGCCGCACGGGTCGCCTCCGCTGAGTTCTACTTCGCGACGCAGGCGCCCAACTGGGATCGCATCCGCGCGCTCCACGTGGCGGAAGAGAAGGTCGAAGCGGCGATCCTCGACGCTGTGGGCACGGGGCCATTCCGGTCCGTGCTCGATCTCGGCACCGGCACGGGCCGCATGATCGAGCTTCTGGCGCCCCTGAGCGATCGCGCTGTCGGCATCGACGGCAGCCACGCCATGCTGAACGTCGCCCGCGCCCGCATCGAGCGGGTCGGCCTGCGCAACGTGCAACTCCGCCAGGGCGATCTTTATGCCCTGCCGGTCGAACGGGACGGTTACGACCTCATCGTGGTGCATCAGGTGCTGCATTATCTCGACGATCCGTCGCGGGCCTTGCGGGAAGCCGCCAGAGTGCTGCGCCCGGGTGGGCGCCTGCTCGTCGTCGACTTCGCGCCGCATGGCGACGAAAGCCTGCGCGCCAGCCACGCCCATCGACGTCTCGGCTTCACGCGGGGCGAAGTCGAAGGCTTCATGGGCGACGCCGGTCTTGACGTTGTCGGCGGCCGCGACCTGACGCCGGGACCGGGCGACGCCGACCTTCTGACCGTCTCGCTGTGGATAGGTCGGGACCGCCGCCTCCTTTCCGATGCGCCGATCGGCCTGCAGGTGGTGGCATGACCGACCCTGAAGCTCTTCGCCCGAGCCGCACGGCGGGTTCGTCGATGCGCGTGTCCTTCGAGTTCTTCCCGCCCAAAAGCGCCGAGGCGGAAGCATCGCTGTGGGACAGCATCGGCCGGCTCGCGCCCTTGCGGCCCAGTTTCGTCTCCGTGACCTACGGGGCCGGAGGCTCGACCCGCGAGCGGACGCACGCAACGGTGGCGCGCGTGGTGCGCGAGACGGCCCTGAGGCCGGCCGCGCATCTGACCTGCGTCGGAGCGACGAAGCGCGAGGTGGACGATGTCGTGCGCGATTATTGGACCGCCGGCGTGCGGCATGTCGTGGCGCTGCGGGGCGATCCGCAGGGCGGCCTCGGGACGGCTTTCGCAGCGCATCCGGACGGCTATCCGTGCTCCGCCGCGCTGGTGCGGGGCATCCGGAGCATCGGGGACTTCGAAGTCTCGGTTTCCGCCTATCCGGAGAAGCATCCGGAAAGTCCCTCGCTCGCGGCCGATCTCGACGTGCTGGAAAGGAAGATCGAGGCCGGCGCCACGCGGGCCATCACCCAGTTCTTCTTCGACAACAGCCATTACCTGCGCTACGTCGAGCGGGTGCGCGGCCGCGGCATCGAAATCCCCATCGTGCCCGGCATCGTGGCCGTGCAGAACTTCAAGCAGACCGCCAATTTCGCGGCGAAGACCGGCGCTTCGGTGCCGAACTGGCTTGCGCAACGCTTCGAGGGGCTCGACGACGATCCGGCGACGCGGCAGTTGGTGGCCGCGGCGGTCGCGGCCGAGCAGGTGCTCGACCTCGTCGACCACGGCGTTCGCGACTTCCACTTCTACACCATGAACCGGGCCGAACTTGTCTATGCCATCTGTCGCCTGCTGGGCCTCAAGCCGGAGGTCGAGCGCGCCGCCGCGGCGTGAGGGAGTTGCTCACCGCCTCTCCCTGAAAAATTCCCGCAGCATCGCGGCCGCCTCGCTTTCCCGCAGGCCGCCGTAGACTTCCGGCGCATGATGGCAGGTCGGTTGCGCGAAGAACCGCGGCCCGTGCTCGACACCGCCACCCTTCGGGTCCTGCGCCGCATAGTACACGCGACGCAACCGCGCGAAAGAAATCGCGGCCGCGCACATGCCGCAGGGCTCCAGCGTCACATAGAGGTCGCAGCCGGTGAGCCGCTCGGAGCCGAGAGCCGTGCAAGCCGACCGGATCGCCAGCATTTCGGCATGTGCCGTGGGGTCGCGGAGTTCCAGCGTGCGATTGCCTGCGGCGGCCAGCACGACGCCGTCACGGGCCACGACGGCGCCGACCGGCACTTCGCCGCGGCCTGCCGCCACGCGCGCCTCGGCGAAGGCACGGCTGAAAGCATCGCTGCCGTCGGCAGGCTCGATCACGCCGGAACTCTCCCGTTTCAAGCCCGAGCCTGCTATCACGGTGCATGACCGACAACAATCGACCTCCGCGCAAGCCTCCGGCCCGAAATGCCAGGGGGGCGCCGGAGCGACGCCGCGAACCCGCTCCCGAACAGCGCGAAGATGCGCGTGTCGCCAAGATCATGGCCCGCGCCGGCCTCTGTTCGCGGCGTGATGCGGAAACCTGGATCGCGGCGGGCCGGGTCGCGGTCAACGGCGCGGTGATCGACACTCCTGCCCTGAACATCCGGCCGGGAGACCGGGTGACGGTCGACGGCATGCCGCTGCCCGAACGCGAACAGACGCGCTTGTTCCTGTTCCACAAGCCGCGCGGGGTGGTGACCACGGCCAAGGACCCCGAAGGCCGGCAGACGATCTTCGATGTCCTTCCAGCCGAACTGCCCCGCGTCGTCACGGTGGGCCGGCTCGACATCAACACCGAAGGTTTGATGCTGCTGACCAATGACGGCGGCCTGGCCCGCGTCCTGGAATTGCCCGCGACAGGCTGGCTCAGGCGCTACCGGGTGCGGGCCAATGGCGAGATCACGCAAGCGACGCTCGACCCCCTCAGAAAAGGCATCAGCATCGAGGGCGTCGATTACGCCGGCATCGAAGCCACGCTGGATCGCGTCCAGGGCGCCAATGCCTGGCTTACCATGGGGCTCCGAGAAGGCAAGAACCGCGAGATCAAGCGCGTGCTCGAACATCTCGGCATGGCGGTCACGCGGCTGATCCGGATTTCCTTCGGCCCCTTCCAGCTCGGCGAACTGCCAGAAGGTGCCGTCGAGGAGGTCCGGGCCAGGGTGCTGCGCGATCAGTTGGGAGAAGCGCTGGCCCGCGAAGCGGGCGTGGAGTTCGCCGCCGAGCAGGACATGCGGACGCATCGCGGCTCCGGCGAAGGCCGACCGGCACGGGACGGCGGTCGGGAGCGCCGGCTTCCGGCGCCGGAACCGTTGAGCCAGCCGCGGCCGCCGCGGCCGCAAGCCGGAGCGCGTGCCCACGTTTCGGCGCTTCGGGCCGCCCGGGAAGACGCCTCCACGGAAGGCCGGCGCAGGACCGAGCGCGGCTCGACCGAGGATCGCAAGGGCCGCGCCGTAGCGGTGGAGCGCATATTGTCCAAGGCACAGCAGGATGGGACTGGCCGCAACCGCAATGCGCGACGCTTCGCGGCCGAAAAGGACGAGGGGCGTCCCGAGAGTGCGAGCCGACCCAAAAAGACCCGGCCGTCATCGTCGGATCGGCCGGCTTACGATGCGCCACGCCGATCCCGGGACGGCGCGCCAAGACGTGAGGGCGGCGGCTCGACGGAAAGCCGGAGCTTTGGCGGACCAGGTCGAACCCGGGACGGGGCAACGGGCCGCGCCAGAAGCGTCTCCGCCAGCAACCCGGAAGGTAACAAACCGCATGGCGGCAAACCGGAAGGTGGCTTTTCCGGGAGGCCTCGGGGCGCCCCCGGCCAGAGCCGCGGCTTCGGCGCCAAAGACCGGCCGAGCGGCGGCGCGCAGGGACGGCCCGGTCGGACCTTTTCGGCCGGAAAGCCCAGGGCCGGCAAGCCCGGCACCGGCAAGCCGGGCGGCGGCGGATCGCCCGGACGACCCCGCCCAACGGGCGAAGGCCGCGGCAGGCCGCGCGGCTGAGGACGGCTTGCGCATCATCGGCGGCAGATTCAAGGGACGAGCCCTGCGGGCGCCCTCTTCTCGGGATATCCGGCCGACCGCCGACCGGCTACGGGAAAGCCTGTTCAACATCCTGGCCCATGCGCATGGCGATCCGGTTCCCGGCGCCCGGGTCATCGATCTCTTCGCCGGCACCGGGGCCGTCGGGCTCGAAGCCCTGTCGCGCGGCGCCGTCCATGCGCTGTTCGTCGAGCAGGGCTCGGAGGCGCGCGCGCTGATTCGGGAGAACGTCGAGCGCTTGGGCGTCGCCGGCCTCAGCCGCATCTTCCGCCGCGACGCGACCAGGCTCGGCGGCATCGCGGTCGAGCCCTTCGGACTGGCCTTCCTGGATCCTCCCTACGGCAAGCATCTCGCGACGGAGGCTCTCGTCTCGTTGCGCGACGGCGGATGGCTCGTGCCGGACGCACTGTGCGTCGTCGAGGACACGCACTCGGTCGACCTCACGCCGCCGCACGGCTTCGTGGAGGTCGACCGGCGAACCACCGGGGACTCGCAATTGACGTTTCTGCGCCATGACGGCGTACCCTCTTCGAACCCGATCCATGCTTGACCAGCTTTCCCGGACAGAAAATAAGGGCCGGGCCAAAGCTGTAGCGGTGCAGGCGAGCCAGTGCGTGTAGACCCGTCCCGCTCGCGTGGTTTTGGGCAGGGGCCTCTTTCGCCACGGCGATGAGGCTTGGCGGCGCGGTGCCGAAGTTGGGTGAGGAGGAAGCCGATGTCCAAGGATGCGTCGCCGGACGGGTTTTCGCAGCGGCTCAGGACCGTTGCGGATCAGATCGAAGCGATGCTGGACGGGCTTCTCGGGTCGCACCCGCTGGCCGGCGAGATTGCGCGACCATCGCGCCTGCTCGAGGCCATGCGCTATGCGACGCTGGGCGGCGGCAAGCGGCTGCGCCCGTTCCTGGTCGTCGAAACGGCAGGCGCTTTCGGATTCAGCGGCGAAGGGGCGCTGCGGGCCGGCGCCGCACTCGAGATGGTGCATTGCTATTCGCTGGTGCACGACGACCTGCCCGCCATGGACGACGACGATCTGCGCCGCGGCCGGCCGACCGCGCACATCGCCTTCGACGAAGCGACCGCGATCCTGGCCGGCGACGCGCTGCTGACCTATGCGTTCGACGTCATGGGCGACGAGGCCACCCACGAAGATCCCGCGGTCCGGGCCGCGCTCGTCCTCGGCCTCGCCCGCGCCTCGGGAATCGGCGGCATGGCGGGCGGCCAGGCTCTCGACCTCGAAGCCGAACGCGCCGAAGTTCCGTTGAATGCGACCGCCATAGAGCAACTGCAGACCATGAAGACCGGGGCGCTGCTGCTGTTCGCGGTCGAGGCCGGCGCCATTCTGGGCGGTGCCGACGCACCGCAACGCGCGGCGCTCGACCGCTACGGCCGCGCGCTCGGCGCCGCGTTCCAGGTCGCCGACGACATTCTCGATACCGAAAGCGACGCCGCCACCCTCGGCAAGGCGGCCGGCAAGGATGCCGGGCGAAACAAGGGGACCCTCGTGTCCGCGCTGGGGCTCGATGCGGCAAAGGCGAGGCGCGACGCCCTCGCGGCGGAAGCTCAGTCCGCCCTTGCTTCGCTCGGCTCGGGCATCCGGACCGACCTCTTGGCCGAGGCGGCGCGCTTCACCGTGCAGCGCCGGAACTGAGCCGCGAAGGCTCCCGGTTGCTTGATTCGGTAGCTTGTCCGTGGTGATCGGCAGAGGCAGTGTCCCACTCGCTTGCGCGCCCCTCGAGGCACGCCGAGGCGGAGCGTTGCTCGTGATTGGAATCACAGCGCCGTATAGCCACCGTCGATGAAGATGGTCTCGCCGTTGATCATGTCGGAAGCCCCGGAGGCCAGAAACAGGATCAGGTCGCACACCTCGACGGTCTTGGCGACCCGACCCGCCGGGATCTTCGCCAGCATGGGGCCGAGCTTGGCGGGATCGCTCCACACCTGTTCGCCCATCGGCGTCATCACGACGGTCGGGCAGACGGCATTGCTCTGGACGTTGTGGGGCGCCCATTCGGCCGTCATGACCTTGGTGAGGGCGTTGAGGCCGTTCTTCGAGGCCGCATAGGCGCCGTGTTCCGTCAGCGCGACGACGCTCGTCTGCGAGCTCACGTTGACGATCTTTCCGCGCTGCTGCGCGATCATGGCCGGCGCCAGAGTCCGGGCGAAGAGCCAGGGCGCGCGCAGATTGACGGCCATGATCCTGTCCCAATCCTCGATCGTCTGGTCGACCAGGCTGTCCGGCTTGGACGTTCCGGCATTATTCACGAGAATATCGATCGTGCCCCAGGCGGCGAGCGCCTTCCGGGCCGCTTCGGTCACGGCCGCGGCATCGCCCAGATCGGCCACGAGGGTCAGGGCTCGCCGCCCGGCCTTTTGCACAGCCGCCGCGGCCGCATCGAGCCCGTCGCGGGCTCGCGCCACGGCGATCACGTCGGCCCCCGCTTCGGCCAGGATGCGGCAGGTTTCGAGGCCGATGCCCTTCGATGCCCCCGTGACGAGCGCCTTGCGTCCGTGCAAGGACATGCGGTCGACCGTGCTCATGTCTGACATCCTCCCAGACCGGCTGGGCCACGGCCGGTGTTGAAGAAAAGTGTTGCCTTTTCGTTTCCCTCGGTCAACCGGAGCCACCCTCATGCATCATCCCGCCATCACGCCCGGCCGTGCCGCGCTCATCACCGGGGGGGCGAGCGGCATCGGCCTCGCGGCCGCCAAGCGATTCGCGGCCCTTGGTTTGAACATTGTTCTGGCGGACCTCGGCGGCGGGCGCTTGCAGGCCGCGAAGGAGGCGGTTGCGGCCGTGGCACCCGGCGGGGCGCAATCCGTCCGCGCGGTTGCCACGGAAGTGTCGAGCATCGAGGACGTCCGGCGATTGAAGGACGAAGCCTATGCGGCGTTCGGCGAGGTCGCGGTGCTGATGAACAATGCCGGGATCGAGGCAGGCGGCAAGCCTTGGGAAAAATACGAGGCGTGGCAGCGTATCCTGGGCGTCAATCTTTGGGGCGTCATCAACGGCGTGCAAGCTTTCGCGCCGGATATGATCGCGAGCCGAAGGCCCGGGCTGATCATCAACACGGGTTCCAAACAGGGGATCACGACCCCGCCGGGCAACGCCGCCTACAACGTCAGCAAGGCTGGCGTGAAAGTGTTCACGGAAGCGACCGCGCACGAGCTCCGGACGACCGAGGGCTGCGCGATCACGGCGCACCTGCTGATTCCCGGTTTCACCTTCACGGGCCTGACCAAGGCATCGGCAAAGCCCGCCGCTGCCTGGACGGCGGAGCAGGTGGTCGACTTCATGCTCGAGAGTCTTGCAAGAGGCGATTTCTACATCCTATGTCCCGACAATGACGTAGAGCGGGCGACGGACGAAAAGCGCATGCTATGGGCGATCGGCGACATCGTCGAAAATCGCCCCGCCTTGTCGCGCTGGCATCCGGACTACAAGGAAGCCTTCGAACGCTACATGAAGCGGTAAACCCTTCAGGCCCGAACGGGCTCGGCATGGAGTCCGGTACCGTTCAGCCCTGATAAGCCCGCCCGAGTTCGACCTCATGACCGCGATTGATCCGGGTCATCGTTTCGCCGAGGTCGGGCCGTTCGGCCAGGCTTTTGGCGTAGAGCCTGCCGGCAGCCGCTATGAGCTTTCCATCTCGCCCCATGAGTTCGTCGGCGAAGGACAGCATGCGCAGATTTGGCCAGGCGATCGGACGAATGGCGCGGATGCGGTCCGCGATATCGTTTTCATCCGCATCGGGATGCGCCTGCGCAAGCAGCATGGTCATGGCGGCGCTGGAGCGTGAAATGCCCATGTGGCAGTGAATGAGCAGGTGCCCTTCCCCCGTACCCGCCGCTTCGAGGTCGCGCCCGAAGCCCAGGATCGCCGCGACGTCGTCCCGCTGCGGCAGAACGAGGTGGGGCTCGGGCTCGATCGCGTCGTGGAAGCGAACCGTAATCCGGTGGTGCGGATGATAGCGGCCGAACACGTCGGGTTCGGCCCAGCCAGGGTCGAGGATCGACAGGACATGGGTCACGCCCCGCGCGGCGTGGGACTCGAGTTCTTCGAGGCCGCAGATCGTCAGGAGGGAAAAGGCAGGTTTCATGAACCATGCCGCTAGCACATCGGCATGGCGGTTGCGAGACACGCGGTGGATGTATTCGGCGGACCCGCACGGCTTCGCAGCCGTGCTAATCGGCTTGCGCATTTGCGCAATCCCGGCAAAAGTCTCTCCCCCCTCGCCGCCTCGGTCGAGGTTCACCGACAGATCAAGCAAGGATCGGGCGGCCGCCATGAAAGTCACAATCGAACGCGCGGCTCTGCTGAAGGCGCTCGGGCATATCCACCGGGTGGTCGAGCGTCGCACCACGATTCCGATCCTGAGCAACGTCCTGGTCCGGGCAACGCCCCGGTCGCTGCAGCTTAAGGCCACCGATCTCGACCTCGAAGTCACCGAGGAGGTCGAGGCCGACGTGACCCAGCCCGGGGGCACGACGCTGCCCGCGCATGTGCTGCACGACATCGTGCGCAAGCTCCCCGACGGCGCGCAGGTGACTCTCGACATGAGCGGGGAGATGAACCAGCTGGTGTTGCGTTCGGGACGCTCCCGTTTCCAGCTGCAATGCCTCCCCGAAAGCGACTTCCCCGACCTGACCACGGGCGACATGCCGCATCGTTTCACGCTTCCGGCCGTGCAGCTCAAGCAGTTGATCGACAAGACGCAATTCGCGATCTCGACCGAGGAAACCCGGTATTACCTCAACGGCATATACGTCCATACGATGATCTCCGACGGCCATCCCGTGCTGCGCGTCGTGTCGACCGACGGCCACCGGCTTGCCCGGGTCGAAGTGCCGGCGCCGGAAGGGGCAGCCGACATGCCGGGCGTCATCGTGCCTCGCAAAGCCGTATCGGAGATCCAGAAGCTCATCGAAGATCCGGCCGCGACGATCACCATCGAGCTGTCGGCAACCAAAATCCGCTTCACTTTCGGCGACGTGGTGCTGACATCGAAGCTGATCGACGGCACCTTCCCGGATTACGGGCGCGTGATCCCGGCCGGCAACGACAAGATGCTGGTGGTCGAGAAGGGTCCCTTCGCGGCGGCGGTGGACCGCGTGTCCACCATATCGGCGGAGCGGGGTCGCGCCGTGAAGCTCGCCTTGTCGGACGGCAAGCTCGTACTGAGCGTCAACAACCCGGACTCGGGCTCGGCCACCGAGGAACTCGACGTCGATTACGACTCGCCCCCCCTCGATATCGGGTTCAACGCCCGATACCTCCTCGACATCACGGCACAGCTCGACAGCGACACCGCGCTCCTGAAACTTGCCGATCCGGGCTCGCCGACCGTCGTGCAGGACCACGAAGGCGCGCCCGCGCTTTACGTCCTCATGCCCATGCGAGTGTGACCGGACGGGCCTTTCTGAGCGGCTTGCACCTTTGAGCGGCTTGCGCCGGCCGCATGTGCGCCGGCTCGTGCTGGCCGATTTCCGGTCCTATCCGGCACTCGACCTGCCGGTGCCTCACGGCAACATCGCGCTGACGGGCCACAACGGCGCCGGCAAGACCAACCTGCTCGAAGCCTTGTCGTTTCTGACGCCAGGCCGTGGCTTGCGCCGGGCCGAACTCGCCGAATGCGCCCGTGAGGGCGGTGGCGGCGGCTGGGCCGTGTCGGTCGAACTCGAGGAAGAGCGCAACGGGGCGGCGACGGGGGTTCAGCTCGGCACCGGGCTGGAGGCCCAACCAGGGGGGGCCGTCGGCCGCAAGTGCCGGATCGATCGCACGCCCGTACCGTCCGCCAGGTCGTTTTCGGACCACGTCCGGGTGGTCTGGCTGACCCCCGCCATGGATGGATTGTTTACCGGATCGGCCGCCGAACGGCGCCGTTTCCTGGACCGGGTGGTCCTGACCGTCGACGGAGAGCACGCCACGCGAGTCGCGGCGCTGGAGCGTGCCCTGCGCAACCGCAACCGCGTGCTCGAGGACGGTCGGCAGACCGGTCGGCTGGATCGGGCCTGGGCCGAAGCCACGGAACGCGAGGTTGCGGCGCTCGGCGTCGCGGTCGCGGCGGCGCGCCACGAAGCCGTGGCGCGCCTGGCTGCCATGATCCAGGCGGAACGGGACGAGACCTCGCCCTTTCCGTGGGCGGATGTTTCCCTCCAGGGCACCGTCGAAGCTCTGGTCGGGAGCCGTCCAGCTCTTGAAGCCGAGGAGCTTTATCGCGACCTGTTGCGCGAGGCCCGGGCCCGCGACGCCGCGGCCGGGCGGACCTCGGTCGGTCCGCATCTGGCCGATCTGCTGGTCCGGCACGGCCCCAAAGGTGCCGATGCGGCGCGCAGCTCGACGGGGGAGCAAAAGGCGCTGCTGGTCGGGCTCGTCCTGGCTCAGGCCCGGCTCGTGGCCGCCATGAGCGGCATCGGCCCGCTGGTCCTGCTCGACGAGATCGCGGCGCATTTCGATCCGCTGAGGCGCGCCGCACTGTTCGAAACGCTCGATGCGCTCGGCGGACAGGTGTTCATGACGGGCGCCGACCCGGCCGTCTTCGCGGACGCCAAGGGCGTGGCGCTTTTCGACGTCACGCCCGGCCTGGTGCGGCCGAGCTGACCGGCGTGCGATCGGGGACGACGCCCTTTGATCGGGACTCGGTCAGCGGCTTGAGCAAATCGGCCAGGGCCTGCGTGCGGCTTTCGCTGCCGAGCTTGCTCCCCACATGCCGCGCGATCGCGGCCCTATAGGTCGGCCACATGCGGGCGAGGAGATCGCGTCCCGCAACCGTGATGACAACGAGGTGGCCGCGCCGACCAGATAAAGGCGAATTTCGAGCACGGCGTTCTGACCATCGCGCTGCCGAAGGGCAGGGAACAGGAACGGACCCGGCGCATTCAGATCGGCAGCGGCGGCACGCAGGGCAGCGCCAGGCGCGGGGGAAACCGCAACCTCGAGCGCTTCGGCGCCGAGTTCGATCCGATCCGGTCAGGGATCCGCG
>JBBPYT010000183.1:0-4266 GCA_038199665.1 Hyphomicrobiales bacterium | reverse complement strand
CTGCCGAAGCACAGGTGACGCTTCCGATCTGCATGGGCAGCCGTCTGAACCGATTCCAGACGTTTCGAATTCCGGCCTGCCCGTCGACGTCAGTGCCGATATCGGCGCGCTCGGCATCAGTCCCTGCCCGTCGCTCGAGGCGCTCGTTCCCATCTTGGAGATGTTGGCCAAGAGATAGCCCCAACTCTCCGACCCCGCCGCGCAACTTTAAAGAAGGATTTGCAATGCGTTTCAGTCGAATGATCAATGTCGTCGGAGTCCACGCAGCGGGCGAGCTGAACGAGGTGATCACGGGCGGCGTGCTCAACGTTCCCGGGCGGACCGTGTTCGAGAAGATGCGTTACCTGGAGACCAAGGACGACTGGCTCCGCCTCTTTCTGCTGCAAGAGCCCCGCGGTCGTGTCACCCAATGCGTGAACCTGGTAGTGCCGGCCACTGACCCACGGGCGGATGTCGGGTTCATCATCATCGAGTCCGACTTTTACGTTCCGATGTCGGGCACGAACACGATCTGCACGGTGACGGCTCTTCTCGAGACCGGGATATTTCCTATGAAAGAGTCGGTCACCCGGCTCACGCTCGAGGCGCCGGCCGGGCTCGTTCCGGTCAGGGCGCGCTGCCGCGATGGGAAATGCGAGAGCGTCACCTTCGACAATGTGCCCGCCTTCGTCTTCGCGCTCGACCGGGACGTGGAAGTCCCGGGCCTCGGCACGATCAAGGTCGACGTCGCCTATGGCGGCATGATCTACGCTCTCGTCGACGCGACGGCGCTCGGCTTCGAGGTGGTGCCGTCGGAGGCCGCGGCGCTCGTCGAAGTCGGCGAGCGCATCAAGGCAGCCGCCGCCGTGCAGATACCCGCGGTCCACCCCGAGAACCCCGCGATCCATACGATCAACCAGACGCTGTTCGCGGCGCCGCTGCGCGATAGTCCCGGCGGCAAGCGCTCACGCAACGGGGTTATCGTGTCGCCCGGGCGTCTCGATCGCTCGCCTTGCGGCACCGGCACCAGTGCGCGGCTCGCGGTGATGCATGCGCGCGGTCAGATCGAGGTCGGCGAAACCTTTGTGCATGAATCGATCCTCGGGGCCGAGTTCCGCGGCACCGTGCTCGGCGTGACCGAAGCTGGCGGTTTGCCCGCTATCCGCCCGGCGATCACCGGCAGCGCCTGGATCACAGCGTTCCATCAATATGTGCTCGATCCGTCCGACCCTTTCCCGAACGGATTTCGGCTTGGCGATACCTGGCCTGGCGAGTGAAAACTCGCGGCCTGACACACGAATCAGAGAGGCGGGAGCGGGAGGAGCCGTCAGATCAGCGCAACTGGATCCAGATCGCCTTCGTCTCGGTGTACTGATCGTGCGCCATCAGCGACTTGTCCTTGCCGCCGAAGCCCGATTCCTTATAGCCCCCAAAAGGGACGGCCATGTCGCCTTCCGAGTAGCAGTTCACGGAGACCGTTCCCGCGCGAAGCGCTCGCGCTACCTTGTGGGCGACGTTGAGATTGTTGGTGTAGATCGATGACGCGAGACCGTAGGTCGTGTCGTTGGCGATCTTTACCGCCTCGTCCGCGTCCTTGAAGGTGATGACGGAGAGAACCGGGCCGAAGATCTCCTCGCGCGCAATGCGCATCTTGTTCGTCACCCCGTCGAACACTGTCGGCTCGACGAAATAGCCGCCGCTCTCCTTGAGAACGCGGTTGCCACCGAGCACAACGTTCGCACCTTCCTTCTTGCCTATGTCGATATAGGAAAGTACCTTCCCCAAATGGCCTTCTTCGATCATGGCGCCGATCTTCGTCTCCTTCTTCAGCGGGTCGCCGACGGGCCAGCTCTTAAAGGTCGGCGCGATCTTCTCCAGAAGCCGATCCTTCACGTCCTGATGCACGATCAGTCGGGAGCCGGCGCTGCAATTCTCGCCCTGGCAGAACAGGATGCCTAGCGCGACCTGGTCGGCAACCATCTGCAGGTCGGCGGCGTCCGCCATGACGATGGCCGGGCTCTTGCCGCCGCATTCGAGCACCACGCGCTTCATGTTGGATTCGGCCGAATACTTCAGGAAATAGCGGCCGACTTCGCCTGAACCGGTGAAGCTCACGCAGTCGATGTCCATGTGACGGCCGACCCGCTGGCCCGCCGTCTCGCCAAAGCCCGGCACCACGTTGAACACGCCATCGGGGATGCCGGCTTCGGCGGCGATCGCCGCGAGCCGCAGCGCCGTCAACGGCGTTTGCTCCGCCGGCTTGATGACCAGCGAGTTGCCGCCCGCGAGCGCCGGCGCGATCTTCCACATCGCGACGAAGAGCGGGAAGTTCCAGGGAAGCACCGTCCCCACCACGCCGATCGGCTCGCGCACGATCATGGAGACGACATCGGGCGCGGTCGGTGAGATATGATCGTAAATCTTGTCGGCCGCCTCGGCGTGCCAGCGCAGAGTCTCGATCGTATCGGGCAGGTCGACCGCCAGCGCATCGCTGATCGGCTTGCCGCTGTCCTGCGTCTCCATGACGGCGAGCTCGGTCAGATTTGTCTCGATCAGATCGGCGAAACGCAGCAGCACCTTCTTGCGTTCGCGCGGCGCCATGCTCGCCCAGGCGCCCTTCTCGAAAGCGCGCCGTGCCGCCTCCACCGCCATGTCGATGTCGGCGGCGTCGCCCTCCGCCACGCGCGTCAGCACCTTGCCGGTCGCCGGGTTGAGCGTTTCGAAGGTCTTTCCTGACTGCGCATCGACGAAAATCCCGCCGATGAACAGCCTGGTCTCGAAATCGATCCTGCTCGCGCTCGTGTGGAAATCGGTGTCGATCAGCGTCATCTCGTTCATTCCTTCAGCAGATCACGTTCGTTTCGCTGGGGGCGGTGTCACGCCCGACCGTCGGGGCGACTGAGCCGCCAACCACCTCAGCCTCGTTGCGCCTGCGCCTCGCAGTGGCGACCTGCTCTGGCCTACCTTTAACTACGCGCAAATGGTCGACCACAACGACGCCGATCCGATGGCCCAACCACGAAAATGCGCCGCTTACCAGCACGAAGCGCGTGGCCCCCGACTTGAGGTGGAGATTGGTCGTTTGGCCGAGCGGCTCGACGATCCAAGAGGCACGCCACCCGACTGTCTCATCAGATAAGGCCGCCGTTCACGTGAATGATCTGGCCAGTCATGTAGGACGCGTCCCGCGAGGCAAGGAACGCGACGAGCGCCGCCACCTCGTCAGGCTCGCCGATGCGCCCGAACGGGACCTTCTTGGCGAAATCGCTCCACTCCGCCGGGCTCAGGAACTGCTCCGTGCCCGGCTGCTTGCGGATCAGGCCCGGAACGACGGCATTGACTGTGATACCGGCCGCGGCGAACGGTACCGCGACGGCACGCACCATCGCCTCCAGTCCCGCCTTGGCGGCCCCTGAGGCGGGATAGTTCGGGTAATCGGTACGAAAAACATGCGCGTTGTGAGTGCTGATCGCGACGACGCGCGGGTCGGTCGCCTGCTTCAGATGCTTCTCGGCCGCGGTCACCAGCTCGAAGAACCCGCCGGTGATCGCCGCCATGCAATGGTCGAGGCCGGCCCGGTCGAGCGCGCCGATCTCCCGGCGGTCGGGGAATCCGGCATTGGCGATGACGACATCAAGGCCGCCGAAACGGTCTACGGCGCGCTCGACCAGGCGCCCACCGGTCTCCTGCTCGGCGAGATCACCGAGCAGGATGTCCGTCTCAGCGCCGGCCTCCCGCAGCTCCGCCGCTACCGCCTCGCAGCCGTCGCGGTTGGCGAGCGCATGCAGGAGCACTCCGACGCCGGGCCGTGCCAACCGGCGCGCAATGGCCGCGCCGATGCCGCTGCCGGAGCCGGTCACCAGGATCGACCGGAGGGTGCCGCCCGGCTTCGGCTCCTGTGAAAGCGTTGTCATCGGAAGTGTGCCTCAGGCCGCATGCTGGCGCTGGTGCTCGGCGAGCACGTCCCAATCGACATCGACGCCGAGGCCCGGCGCGTCGGGCAGCTTCGCACGGGCTTTCTCTAAGATAATGCCACCGTGGAACGGGTTTGGCGTTCCGATGTCGAGGAAACTCACATGTCCCTCGCAGTCTACCGGATAAGGCGTACGGGCGATCGCAGCGATATGACAGACCGCGGTGTCGCCGAGGATGGTGTAGGGATTGGTGTCGACGCTGACGCCGAGGCCTGCCGACTCGCAGATCGCGATCGCCTGCGCGGCAGGAAAGAAGCCGCCGATGCGATTCAGCTTCATCACCATGCGATCGCAGGCACTGAGCCGCACGATG
>JBBPYT010000182.1:0-3826 GCA_038199665.1 Hyphomicrobiales bacterium | reverse complement strand
TTCAAGCACCGGACGCGCCCGCTCGACCGCAGCCGGATCGCCGCCCACCATAACGTCCAGCGTGCCTTCCCAGGCATCCGTGGGTGTCCGGCTCAAGGGCGCGTCGACGAGGGTGATGCCCTTTGGCGCGAGTTCGCCAGCCAGCCGCGTCGTCGCGGCGGGCTCGGAGGTCGAACAATCGATGATCATCAGCGTCTTACCGGCCGACGCCAGCCCATCCGGACCGTTGATCACCGCCTCGACCTGCGGCGAGCCCGTCACGCAGAGGACAACGATATCGCATTGCTGGGCCAGTTCCCGGGGGGAAGTAGCTTCCTTCGCCCCGCGGGTTTTCAGGTCCTCGACCGCGTCCCGCTTGCGGTAGCCGAGCACAGTCAAGGGATAGCCCTTCTCGACGACGTTCTTCGCCATGCCATGGCCCATCAGGCCGACGCCGACGAACCCTATGCGTTCCTTCATGTGGTTCCTCCCGGCGAACGCGGCATGGCCGCGCCGGCAAGCGACCCCAGAGATCGCCTTCTGATGCTTTCGACCCGGACCCTAGATCATATCGACGTGAGGCCGAAGGCCGGAAATTTGGGAGATTGTCGTTTTCACGCTTCCGAACAGATCGAGCTTTCCGATCGTTGTTTGTGATCAGCCTGGAGGATTCCAATCATGAACAAACAATCACCCAAGCAGAAAGAGATCGTCGGTCGGGTCATGCACGAGTTCAAGCATGGCGAACTCGAAAAGCGCGACGGCGAGCCCGTGAAAAACCCCAAACAGGCCATAGCCATTGCGCTGCGCGAAGCGGGAGCCACCAATCAGGAAAGCCCGCAGAAGAACAAGGCGAACCTGCGCAAGACGGCTCGCCGGGAGCGCCAGGGCAAAACCGCCAAGGCCAGGGCCGAAGGCGAGACGCAGCGGCGCTCGAAAGAGCCCGGCCGCTCGCGCGAGGAACTCTACGCCGAGGCGAAGCGCCGCAACCTCCCCGGGCGATCCACCATGAGCAAGCCCGAACTCGAGCGCGCCCCGCATGCCTGACTAGGTCCCGATGGGCAGGCGCGCCGATCAGGCCCGGCAGGTCAATCAGCGCTCCACCGTCATGGCGATGCCCATGCCACCGCCGATGCAGAGCGTCGCAAGGCCCTTCTTGGCGTCGCGGCGCTGCATCTCGTAGAGCAAAGTGATGAGGCAGCGGGCGCCCGACGCGCCGATCGGATGACCGAGCGCGATGGCGCCACCGTTGACGTTGACGATCGACGGATCCCAGCCCATGTCCTTGTTGACCGCCAAAGCTTGCGCCGCGAAGGCCTCGTTGGCTTCGACGAGGTCGAGGTCCTTCACCTTCCAGCCGGCCTTTTCGAGCGCCTTGCGTGAGGACGGAATCGGCCCCGACCCCATGACGGCCGGGTCGACGCCCGCCGTGGCCCAGGAGGCGATCCGGGCAATCGGCGTCAATCCGCGGCGCTTGGCCTCCTCGGCCGTCATCAGCACGACCGCACCGGCGCCGTCATTGATGCCCGAAGCGGAGCCCGCCGTCACGGTGCCGTCCTTGGAAAAGGCGGGCTTCAATTTTGCCAGCGCTTCGAGCGTCGTCCCGAGCCGGATGTGCTCGTCCTGGTCGACCACGATGTCGCCCTTGCGCGCCTTGACCGTAACCGGCACGATTTCGTCCTTGAACCGGCCGGCCTTCTGGGCCGCTTCCGCCTTGTTCTGCGAGGCCACGGCGAACCTGTCCTGGTCCTCGCGGCTCAGCTGCCATTTGGTGGCGATATTTTCGGCCGTATTGCCCATGTGGTAGCCGTGGAAGGCGTCCATCAGGCCGTCCTTCAGCATCGTGTCGACAAATTTGAGATCCCCCATCTTGGTCCCGGACCGCAGGTGGGCAGCGTGCTGCGCCTGGGACATCGACTCCTGGCCGCCCGCCACGATGATGGCCGCGTCGCCGTTGGCGATCTGCTGCAGTCCGAGCGCCACCGCGCGAAGGCCGCTGCCGCACAGCTGGTTGAGCCCCCAGGCCGTCTTCTCCTGCGGAACGCCGGCCGCCATGGCGGCCTGCCTCGCAGGGTTCTGACCCTGGCCGGCCGTCAGGATCTGGCCCAGGATCACCTCGTCGACCTCGCCCGGCTCAACCTTGCCCCTCGCCATGGCGGCCTTGACGGCCTCTGCCCCGAGTTCATGGGCCGGCGTATTGGCGAAAGCCCCGTTGAAGGCCCCGACCGGGGTGCGCGCAGCGCTCACGATGACGATATCGGTCGACATTGATGCTCCTTGATCTTTTCGTTCGGGAACCGCCTGTAGCGGGGCAGGAGACGCGGACGAAGCCTGGCAAACTTAGAAGGAAGCGGCGCCGTACGCCATAGACAACACGGCGCTTGCATATTGTCCGCCTTCGAAGCTTATTTGGAAATAGAGTCGGCGCTGTTCAACCGCGAAAAATCCAATTCCATGCTACTCCCGATGAGCCTATCTTCATTGTTGGACCGCGAAGCCGGCCCGGACGGCGGAGCTTTTTATGCGAGCGGGCAACGATGACGGTGAATGAGAAGCTGCCGGTCACGGTCAAGAAGTATGCCAACCGCAGGCTGTATAATACGGACACCAGCACATACGTCACCCTGGAGGATCTCGCCGGCATGGTGAAGCGCGGTGAGGATTTCGTCGTCTACGACGCCAAGACCAGCGAAGAGATCACGCGGTCCGTGCTGGCGCAGATCATCTTCGAACAAGAAGGCAAGAGCGGTCAGAGCCTGCTCCCCATCACGTTTCTGCGGCAGTTGATCCGATTTTACGGCGACAGCATGCAGATGGTGGTGCCGAGCTATCTGGAGTTCTCCATAGATAAGCTCACCAGCGAGCGGCATAATTTTAGGGAACAGATCGAGAGCGCCTTCGGTGCCAAGTTGCTGCCGGGGCAGGCTCTTCGCAGTCAATTGTTCGATCAGCTGGAAGAACAAACGCGCAAGAACATGAAGATGTTTACGCAGGCCCTAGCGATATTCAATCCGTTTGTGCCGGTTGCCGTCGCGCCGGCCGCCTCGGAAACCGTTGCCAAGCCGGAGGAACCCGACGATCTCGAGGCCATCAAGCGCGACATGAACGAAATGCAGAAGCGCCTGGATCGGTTGTCGAACAAGGGTTGAGGTGCAACGAGGCGCCGGGTTGACTGCGCGGGCATGATCTCGACCGTGGAACACCGCCCGTCCTGGCCGACCATCAACCCTTGCTCCTCTGCCTGACACTGCGCTAAACGGCCGCCTTCCCTTGCCCGCTTGCCCGAAAGTCCATGGCCCCCACCTCCCGCGTCTTTTCCGGCGTGCAACCGACCGGCAATCTGCACCTCGGCAATTACCTCGGCGCGATCACCCGTTTCGTGACGCTGCAGACCGACCACGAATGCCTCTACTGCGTGGTCGACCTGCACGCCATCACCATGCCGCAGGACCCGCGGCAGTTGATCGACAACACCCGCGAAGTGACGGCCGCCTTCATTGCGGCAGGAATCGACCCGGTCAAACACATCATCTTCAATCAGAGCCGGGTGTCGGGCCATGCCGAGCTTGCATGGATCTTCAACTGCGTGGCGCGGCTCGGCTGGCTCAATCGGATGACCCAGTTCAAGGAGAAGGCCGGCAAGGATCGCGAGCACGCCTCGGTCGGGCTCTATGCCTATCCGACCCTGATGGCGGCCGACATCCTGCTCTACCACGCCACCCACGTGCCGGTCGGCGAAGACCAGAAGCAGCATCTGGAACTTGCCCGCGACATCGCACAAAAATTCAACAACGATTTTGCCTCGTCGATCGCCCGAACGGTCGCGCGCGAAGCCTTCTTCACCTTG
>JBBPYT010000181.1:0-7950 GCA_038199665.1 Hyphomicrobiales bacterium | reverse complement strand
GGTGAATTACTGCTGATGCGGGCCCTGTTGCGAGCATTGCCGGACGGCGCGGCGCTCCTGCTGGTGGGCGACGTCGACCAGTTGCCCTCGGTCGGCCCCGGCCAGGTGCTTGCTGATGTGATCGCCTCGGACGCCGTGTTAGTCATGCGGCTCACGGAGGTGTTCCGGCAGGCGGCAACGAGCAGCGTGATCGTGAACGCACACCGGATCAACCATGGCCAGATGCCCGAGGCCGCCGGCCGGCACGCGGTCCGACTTCCATCTTGTTGACGCCTCCGACCCCGAGCAGGCCGTCGCCAAGGTGCTCGCTTTGGTTCGCGACCGGATCCCCCGCGCCTTTGGGCTCGACCCCGTCCGCGACATCCAGGTGCTCTGCCCCATGAACAGAGGCGGGGTCGGGGCTCGGGCGCTCAACATCGAGCTGCAGAAGGCGCTGAACCCACCCGGCGAGGCGCGCGTCGAGCGGTTCGGCTGGACCTATGCACACGGCGATAAGGTCATGCAGGTAAGAACAATTACGACCGCGAGGTCTACAACGGGGACCTCGGCATCGTCGCCCGCATCGACACGGAAGCCGGCGACCTGATCGCGACTTTCGACGGTCGCGAGGTGACATATCCCTTCGGCGAGCTGGACGAGCTTGTGCTGGGCCTATGCCATGCCATTCACAAACGGGACATCCGGAGGGCTATCTCGAAGCCTTCGCCAATCTATACAGCGACTTCGCTCTTCAAAACCCAGGGCAGGTCACACTGGCGCCGACGGTCGAAGTCGGCGCACGCGGCGTCGCGTTCATGTTCGCCGCGCTTGAATCGAGCCGGAACGACGGGCGGTTCACGCCGCTGGCGGCAACGGCAGGCTGAGATGGCAGTTCGCCACGCTCCCACCCAATAGCCGAAGGGATTTGCCGAGGTAGTACCTTCTCCTACAGCGCGAGGAAGAAGGAACTCGTAGCCGCCACTTGGGGATACTGCGTCGGAATTCTGCGCCATGCCTCACGGCTGTTGACACACAAACGGAACCTGCGAAAAACTGCACCGAAATGATTGAACATCGGATTTAGCCGGAGCGCGAGGGAGGTCGGTCTGGCTCATGGGCTATTCGGCTGAGTCTCTGCTGTCTTTACGTCAGATTAAGAAGTCGTTCGCCGGTGTCCCGGTGCTGCGGGACGTGTCGCTGTCCGTAGGGCGGGGCGAAGTAGTGGCGCTCGTCGGCGAGAATGGCGCGGGCAAATCAACGCTGAAAAACATCATGAGCGGTTTGCTCGGTCCCGATTCGGGCGAGATCCAGCTTGGCAAAAAGGTGCTTTTCCGCCTACGAGTCGAAGACGTCAAGAGCTTCGGAATCGGCACGATCCATCAAGAATTGAGCCTGTTCGACACCCTGTCCGTGGCTGAGAATGTATCCATCGCAGAGCTCCCGACTAAGCGGGGCGCGGTGGATCGTGCAAACATTCGGCAGACGGCGAAAGAGCTGCTCAACGATCTGCTCGAGGCCGACATCGATCCTGATGCGATCGTCGAAGATCTGTCTCTCGGCGAAAGGCAGATGGTAGAGATCGCCAAGGCGATTCGCATCAGTCATTCGTTGCTGATTCTGGACGAACCAACTACGTGCCTCAGCATCCAAGAGAGGAAGCACCTGTTCGCCGTCGTCAAAAAGCTAAGGTCCAGGGGCTACGGGATTCTCTACATCTCCCATTTCCTGGATGAGATCTACGAGCTGTCGGACCGGATCGTGGTGCTGAGGGACGGCGTGGTCGTGGGCGAGGAGCGGGCCGACCTGCTCCCCATCAAGACGTTGTCTAAGCTTATGGTCGGGCGTGATTTGGACGAATCTCCGGAACAACCCGCCGACCTGGTGCCGAATTCTCCGGTCATCCTTTCTGTGCGTGAGCTAAGCGACGCTTCTCTGATCCGGGAAGTCAGCTTCGACTTGCGCGCGGGGGAAATTCTCGGCTTGGGTGGTCTCATGGGCGCGGGCCGAAGCGAGATTGCCGAGGCGCTGCTCGGTCTGCGGGAGAGCGAGGGTCGAGTGACCGTCGCCGGCCACCAATTTATGAACCGGTCGCCGAAGGCTGCCATCGGGCGCGGTCTCGTCCTGGTGTCGGAAGATCGCCGGCGGGACCAAGCCTTCCTCATCCGCAGCCTCGGCGAGAACCTGGTCGCGTCACATGTCAGGCGGCTGGCCCAACGCCTGACCGGACGGGTGTCGCATGCAGCCGAAGTGTCCAATGGCAGGCAGATCGTCCTCGAGTTCGGCGTCGAACCAGGACGGCTGAGCAATCAGATGATCTCCCTATCCGGTGGCAATCAACAGAAGGCCATCGTGGGTCGATGGCTCGCCCACAAGCCCCAGATCTGTGTTCTCGATGAGCCTACCAAAGGTGTCGACATCGGCGCGCGGCAGGCCATTCACGCGCTGATCCGTGACCGCGCCAGCAAAGGGACCGCATTCATCCTAATCAGTTCGGATCTGCCCGAACTGATGGCTTTGTCGCACCGTATTCTGGTGCTGCACAAGGGACGGGTCGCAAGTACCATTCCGCGAGAGCGGTTTGACGCGGCTGACATCGTCCAGGTCGCGTCAACCGGACGGCTCCATTGATCTCGGCTCGCGTCCGCGCCCTCGAAAATGCACGCCAGCAGCTCGGCTTGATGCTGATCATCGCTATCGTCGCAATAGGCTTCACCCTGCAGACGATCCGGTTCGCGGACGCCGAGAATCTCCGGAACATTCTGCTGCAAGCCTCCGCGACGACGATTGCAGCCATCGGCATGACCTTCGTGCTGGCCGCACGCGGGATCGATCTTTCGGTCGGCTCCATCGCCAACCTCACCATTGCGCTGGCGGTAGCGCTCGCCGGCACGCCACTCCCCGCCGAATTGTCCACGGCGACGGATGCGCTGGTCTATCCCGTGGTGATCGTCTTTGGTATCGTTCTGGGCCTGGTCAATGGCGCGCTTGTGAACCTGTCCGGCGTCAGCGCGCTCATCATTACGCTCGGGACGCTCACGCTTTATCGCGGCTTGGCGCTGCACCTGACCAAGGCCAGCCTGATTCCTCTCACGGGCGCGATCCTGAGCTTCGCGCGCACCGAGGTGCTGGGAATCGATCTGCCCATCTGGAGCATGGGCTTTGCGACCGTCCTCGGCTGGTATGTTCTGGCGCGTATGCCAATCGGCCGTTTGGTACTGGCTGTTGGCGGATCACCTCGATCGGCGACAGAGACGGGCATCGCGGTCTGGCGAGTCCGCGCCTTCGTCTTCGCTCTATCAGGGTTCTGTGCCGCCGTTTCTGGATTGATCTCCGTCGGACGCGTCGGCGTGCTCAACTCCGATCTGGGCTTCGGCTTCGAATTCACGGTCATAACGGCCGTCGCGCTCGGTGGCACAAGCCTCTTTGGCGGGCGCGCGAGCGTCGTCGGCACCGTCCTGGGTGCGATGCTGCTCACGGTCATCCAGAACGGCCTCAATTTGATCGGAGCCGATCCGTACATCTACGACGTCGTGCGCGGCGGCATTCTGCTCGGGGCGGTGTCGATCGATGCCTTCGTTCGCGGTCAGCGCCCCATGGCGGTGCAGATGAGTGACTGAACCAAGAACCGGGTGAAAATTACTCGGCCAGCGGATCCCTCAACCGGGACAAGGGAGGAAGAAGTGTCGACACTACCAATGAAATCAGGCTTGCTGGGGATAGTCCTGGCCAGCCTTGTCGCAACCGGCGCGATGAGCGCCGATACGACGATTGGCGTCTCGTTCGATAAGATCGAGCCGTTCCGCGTGGCGCAAAAGAAGGCGATCGAGGATGCCGCCAAGGCGGCGGGCGTCAAGGTCGATTTCGCCAATGCCGACAAGGATGCGCAGCGGCAGGCGTCCCAGGTCGACACCATGGTGTCCAACAAGGATGCCGCCATCGTCGCGATTCCATGGGATATTGAGGCCGCAGTCAATCTTGCGGTGACGTCGATCGCCGCCGGCATTCCGTTCGTGTCGATGGATCAGGCGCCGGCCGACCTCAAGGCCGTGACCTACCACATCGGTGGCGACCCCTGCACCGACGGCAAGGTTGCGGGCGAGTACTTCGTCAAGGCGGCGGCCGGCAAGCCATTCAAGCTCCTGGAGCTGCAGGGAGGCCTCGCCAACGACAACGGCATCAAGCGCTCCAAGTGCTTGAACAACGCCTTCGTCGGCCACGACAACATCAAAGTGGTGGCCCAGGTGCCGACCGATTGGAACCCCGAGAAAGCCCTCGCTGGAACCGAGAACGCCATGCAGGCTCACCCCGATCTCAACGGCATCTACGCGCCGTGGAACGACGCGCTGCAGGGCATCTTCCCCGTCTTGAAGGCGAAGAACGTTCTGCTTCCGGTCGGCGACCCGAAGCATATCATCATCGTCAGCATCGACGGGACGCCGCTCGGTTGCAAGGCCGTCAAAGACAGGCTGATCGACCTCGAGATCGCCACGCCAGTGCCCGAGATGGCCAAGCGAGCGATCGACGCGGCGGTGAAGGCAGCCAACAAGCAGACCATCAGTCCGCAGACGGAATATCTTCCCGGGATTCCCTACGGACCCGACAACGTCGCCGAAATGGCGCCCAAGATCTGGGGTTGCCAGTCGTAGGCCTGCTCAGAAGAATCGCCACTGACGGTGCTGGTGGGGCGCCTCCTGCCCTGCACAACTGATGTCTGGTGGGGCGGGCGCCGCCCTACTCCGGCCGACAGCGGTTTCCGCCGAGGTTCCACGTGACCCTTGCCAAGTCCGAAAAGATGGCACGACGGGCTCAGCCAACCCGCCCGACGTTCTTGGCGCAGGCGCTTCATGGGATGCGGAAATTGCCGATGCTGCCCGTTCTCGTGGTGGCCTGCATCGCGTTTTATTTCACGGTCGACGATTTCGCGTCGGCCTCGAACATCGCGACCATGGAGCGGTTCCTGGCGCCGCTGCTCGTGGCAGCCATTGGCGCCACCTTCGTTTTCCTGGTAGGCGAGATCGATCTCAGCGTCGGATCGGTGGTGAGCCTGTCCTCGGTCGCCGCCGCCTTGGTGATGCGCGACAGCGGCTCGCTCTGGGCCGGCATGCTGACGGGCGTTGCAGTCGGGCTCGGTGCAGGCGTCATCAACGGGGCCGCCGTCGCTGTTCTCCGCTTTCCGTCATTCATCCACACGCTTGCCATGCTGCTGGTAGTCCGGGCGATAGGCCTCCTGCTGACCGGCGGGCATTCGGTCGGACGCCTGCCGATTTCCGTGCTGCTCTTCGGCAAGATGAGCACACTCGGCTTTCCCAACGTGCTGTGGATTGCCGCCGCCGTCTGGATCGTTTTCGCGCTTCTTTTGCGGGAAACAGTGTTCGGGCGGGAACTGATCCTCACCGGGGCGAACAGGCGGGCCGCACGCTTCAACGTCGTGGACGTGAGGCAGACGGTCTTTTGGGCCTTTACGATCAGTGGAACTTTGGCTGGCCTGGCCGGCGTGATCGTCGTGCTTCGGCTGGGATCTGGGGGACCAATTGTCGGCGACAACCTCCTGCTCACCACCATCGCCGCCATTGTCCTTGGAGGAACCAGCATCCAAGGCGGCGAGGGCGGGCTGGTGCGCACCCTGACGGGCGCCGCCGTGATCGTCCTGCTCGATAAAGGCCTGAACCTACTCGGGCTGTCGTTTTACGACCAGGCTATCGTCGTTGGCGCCGTTGTTATCGTCGGAAGCATCGGAGGAAAATACCTCGCCCGCCCGCGCTGACACCCGGCAAAAATTCCAGCGCCCGACCCCCGCCGCACGTCTTGGAAACCTGCTCTGTTCACGGACCGAACGGATCATCGCGTGCATGTCTCGGCGCATCGGCGCGAACGTCCGCACATCAGCCATGCGCGACCCCATTGGTCCCTGTCGGCGACGACGACCCCTGTCGGCGACGACGACCCCTGTCGGCGTCTCGAACAGATCCGCACGTTGCCAGCGAGTGCGAAGGGTGTTCTCGTTCGAGTTCTACACAGAAAACATCGCGGACTCGGCTTCGGCTGCTTCGCGCCCATGTACGTCATTCGGGCCAAAACAACCCGCTCCCGAAAACAAGGGCGATTAGAGAAGTGTCTGCGAACTGATAACGTAAGACTTTTTGGAACGACTACGAAGATGACGAACTAGGTTGCGGCTCTCTCACGGCGAAAACAGGGGTTCGAGTCCCCTAGGGAGCGCCATGCGCCGTTTCAGCTGTTGTTTTTGCTGGGTTTTTTGCCCCTGATTGTCTCACCGTCCCAAACCGCTTCCGGAACGTCGGTTCCCCCCTGAGTAGACAGCTCCATAAATCAGTCGACGCCGAAATAGGCCGTGAGCAGCAGAGCCACAGCCGCACCACCCGGCGGAGTGCTTGCGATCATTTAGTTGCCATGGTCAGGCACATGAGGGTTCGGCTAGGCTAAGCCGGCCATGGTCCGCTCCGCTCGCCAGTTCACCCCGGGTCCTTCGCGCCGCAATGTCACAGGTTGCCACGTTCTGACTTACGCCGGGTTGGGGTGTTGGGCATGCGTCTGCCTTGTTCCGTTGTACTGGGCCGTGGCGACCTCGTTCAAGGGGCCATTGGAGATCGTCGCCGGCCCTTTCTACATCCCCTTTGTCGACTACGCGCCCTCGCTGGATGCGTGGACTTACATCCTTTTTGAGTCCGATGACGACCCGCTGCTGCGGTACTTCAACTCGATTGTTGTCGGACTGACATCGACGGCGCTGACGGTGCTGCTCGGTGGATTCGCGGTCTATGGATTGACGCGCTATCGCCACTCCGTCTCGTGGCTGGCCGTCGCGTTCATTCTTGTCGCCGCGGGTTTTGCAGGATTCGCTTTTTTCGCTCCTGCCGGGTGGCCCCGCTCCCTCTTTGTCGTTGCGACCGCACTGGCCGTTGTTGCCGCTACCCGGCTCAATTGGCGCGCCCGGCCTGCCTTGCACAATGCCGACATCCTAATGGCCGTCCTAGCCACGCGTATCCTGCCGCCGGTCATCATTGTTTTGCCGATCTACCTTGTGGCCCAGTACACGGGCACGCTCGACACGCGCTTTGCCCTGATTTTCACTTACACCGCTGCCAATCTTCCTGTAGCCGTGTGGCTGTTGCAGCCTGTGCTCGGAGATGTCGCGACCGATGTTGAGGATGCTGCCCAGCTCGACGGCGCATCACGCTTCCGCATTTTCTTCGAAATCGTCATGCCGCTGGCCGCGCCCGGCATCGCCGCGGCCGGGTTGTTGATCTTCGTCCTGTGCTGGAACGAGTACCTGTTCTCGGTGTACCTCGCCGCCAATCACGCCATGACCATGCCGCCCTTTTTGGCGGCCCAAATGTCCGTGCGGGAGCAGCAGGCAGGATCGGACGCGGAGGAATGGACTCGGCTCGCAGCGGCGATCGTGCTCATGGTGGGACCGTTGCTGTTGTGCGCCGGCCTCGCGCAACGCTTCATGACCAGGGTCATCGGATGGACACGGCGACCCTGATGGCCCGCCAAGAGAACGGTGCCCGTGGATGTTTTGCCTGCCTTGAGACTTGGAGCATGCGGATGATCGAGGCGCGGGATTTTCCGCATCGCCGCGCCCGCGGCGGGTCATATCAACGAATCCGGTCACCCCCATCTCCCGCGAACAGATGAACGGACCTTTCCTCAAATCGGACGCCGACTGGCTCTCCCACATCGCGGTTGAAGGTCTTGTCCTCCTTGACCGCGATGCTCGCGCCGCCACAACGGCAGGTGACGAGCGTATGGTCGCCCATAAGCTCAGTCGCATAGACTTCGCCGAGGATCTTGCCATCTGGCGCGGCGGTGATCCGGCAATCTTCCGGCCGAATGCCCGCAACCGCGGCCCGGTTTGAAGCCCGGCTGAGCGTGCCGAACGTGCCCGCCGGCGCGGAAAACCGGCCATCGATCAATTCGCCCTGGAGCAGATTCATCGGCGGCGACCCG
>JBBPYT010000180.1:0-3725 GCA_038199665.1 Hyphomicrobiales bacterium | reverse complement strand
GACTGGTGGCCACAGAGATGTTTATCAAGGCGCTCGCGGCTTGGTCAGTGCTCGCTGCGGAGGAAATCCCGTCTGATCGCGACTGGAGGACGATAGTGCTCACCGATGACGAAGTTCACGGCCTGCTCCGTGCGAACAAGTTTGACGAAGTTCACGACCGGCTCGATGCGGCTCTGCCTGGTAACACGCCCGACGATCGGCATTCGATCGCCTGCTGGCGCATCTCTGCGCTCCTCAAGGAAAGGCGTTACGCCGCGGCGCTGGACCATCTGCAGCAAAGCAAGGCTGATTTCGGCAGCAAGACGCTCGTCCATCATTACCGAGCCAGCATCTTCGACATTCTCGGACGCGACAGCGAGGCCCTGCACGAGTTGCGGACCGCGCCATTGGCGGCCGAAATGGAAAAGTATTGGCCGCTCGTCCTTGATGCGAAGTTCTACCTGCTGCACTTCATGGCGAAACGCAACATGCCCGTCGAAGCCGCGGCGTTGGATGAGATACCGGAGGGCTACATCTCCGTTTTGCCGAGCGAAACCAACCTCTATGGGGCCCATGTCTCGAAGGAAGACCTCAAGGCGCTGATCGGAGCGGGGCACCGCGGCACTTAGCGCCCTCAAGGTTCGGCGAAGCTGCCGCTAGAGCCGTCGGCATCGCCGGTGTCGAATCACCTGCATCAGGCCGAGCCGACACGCCTGAATGAACTCGCCGCCCTCGAGTCTCGACGGCGGCCTCGCGGGTTGCGTGCCTAGGCAACCTCGCCGATCCATCCGCCGCCCCCTGTACGACCTGATTTCCCCACTCATCCACATGGCCGTTCCGCGGCCTGGTCGGGAGAAGCCATCCCATGTTCCTGCATGATGCCGCCACGGCCGTTTCCCGCGAACTTACGCCCGAAGGGTTTCTGCGCGTCAAGGCGCGCATCGGCCGGTCCGGGCTGCACGATTACAAAGCCGGCGAGATCGGCGGTCCGCCCGGTGCGGCGCCGGACACGGTTGTGCGGGTATATCGACCCGTGGGCGCCGTCTTCGATGCGGCCAGCATGGCCTCGTTCGGCGGCAAGCCGGTGACGCTCGACCACCCCCCGCCATGATCGACAGCGCCAATTGGAAGACCTTCGCGGTGGGTCATTCGGGCGCCTCGGTCACCCGCGAGGGCGACCACCTGGCGACCGAGCTCGTCATCACCGATGCGGCGGCGGTGGCCCGCGCCGAAGCCGGCGCCGAGCTGTCGAACGGCTACTGGGCCGATTTCGTCTTCGCGCCGGGCAAAACACCCAACGGGGAAGATTACGACGCCGTGCAGCGCAACATCCGCGGCAACCACATCGCGCTCGTCGATCAGGGACGCTGCGGACCGACCTGCCGTCTTGCCGCTTCCACTGGGGATGCTGCGGCGAACCAGCCATGCGGTTGCGCGGCCCAGCCTATCGGAGATATCCCCACGGCCGACAAGCGGACCGTCACGGTCGACGGCGTCGCCATCGAAACCACGGCCGAGGGTGCGGCCGCCCTCGATCGCCTGCTGGCCGCGCTCGACCAATCCAAGGCGGCGCATCGACGCGACGTCGAGGTCAGGGACGGCGAACTGGCCGTCTTGAAGGCTTCCGCGCCGGACGCGGCCGCGCTCGACGCCATGCTGGCCGAGCGCTCGCAGGTGATCGAGGCGGCCCGCCGCGTGCTCGGCGCGAGCTTCGATGGCCGCGGCCAAAGCGCTGCCGCGATCCGTCGTGCGACCGTGGAAAGGCTGCTGGGTCCGGAGCGGACCCGCGACCGCGGCGAGGCTTACGTCGAGGCCGCCTTCGACGCCCTCGTCGCGACCAGGACGCCCGGAAATCCCCTGGCCTCCCATTTGGCGGCCGGCCTCGCCGACGGCGCGGCCTCGCGCGAGGCGGCGCTCGCCACCCGCAACCGATACCTCACCCAGGCCTGGAAAGGCGATGCCGCCCAGGGCCAGAACTCCGGAGCCAGCTGATGCCCGCCGTCCAAAGCACTTATGCGAACTTCGTCGGTGCCGGATATCCCGGCATGGTGGCCAACGGCGAATCGGCCACCAACATCGTCTCGCGTATCGTCGATCCGGCCTCGCCTGCCGGCATAAACTTCGGGGACCCCGTCCTGCAGGGCGCCTCGGAGCAATTGGTCGTCCCGGCAAATGGCGGCTCGGGCGCATTCCGCGGCATCGCCATCCGCGACACGACCCTGCCGCCGACCGACAACGACCAATATCCGGTCACCGCGACGGTGGGGGTCATGACCAAGGGGGTCGTCTGGGTCAATGCCGGCGTGGCGGTGAGCCCGGGCCAGCCAGTCTATTTCACGGCCGCCGGCGTGCTCACCAATGTGACGACCGGCAACACCGCCGTGCCTAGCGCCCTCTGGGAAAGCGCGACCGCCGGCGCCGCCCTGGCCAAGCTGCGGTTGAATTGAACCGCCCCGCCCCGTCCCGCAATCCTCTTTCGCCCGACCAAGGAACCCCCATGCTTCGCGCTCCGACCTTCGACGCCCAGGCGGCGCTCGGCTTCCTGCTCTCGCAGGTCAGCTCCATCGAGCAGGAAGTCTATCAGATCCGCTACGGCGACATTCAATACCCGAACCTGGTGCCGGTCGACACGTCCGCCTATCCGTGGGCCAGGACGGTCACCTATTTCACCTCGGACGGTGTCGGCCAGGCCGATTGGATGAATGGCGATGCGAGCGACATGCCGTTCGCGGAGATCGCCCACACCAAGTACGAAACCACGGTGGAATCCGCCAAGATCGGCTATCGCTTCTTGCTCGAGGAAGTGAACGAGGCCATGCTGATCCCCGGCATGAACCTCACCGCCGACAAGGCCGCGGCCGCCAAGCGCGCCGCCGAGGAACTGGTCGAACGCGTCGTCATCTCCGGCGACAGCCGGAAGGGGTTTCTGGGCCTCGTCAACCAGCCCACCGTGCCGCAGACCGCCGTGCCCAATGGCGTGGGCGGCTCGCCGCTTTGGGCCAACAAGACTCCCGCCGAGATCCTGAGCGACATCAACAATGCGATCGTCGGCGCCTGGTCGGCGAGCGCGCAGATCGAACTGCACGACACCGTGCTGCTGCCGGTGGCGCAATACGGCCTCATCGCCTCGACGGCCCGCTCCCCGAACACCGATACGACGATCATCACCTATCTGCAGGCCAACAACATCTACACCTCGACGACGGGCCGTCCTTTGACCATCCGGACGCTGCGGCAGCTCAGCGGCGCCGGCGCCGGCGGAACCAATCGGATGATCACCTACCGGCGCGATCCGCAAGTGCTGAAGTTCCACATGCCCATGCCGCATCAGTTCTTCCCGCCGCAGCAACGCATGCTCGAATTCATCATCCCCGGCATGATGCGGCTCGGCGGCCTCGACGTGCGCCTGCCGAAGGGCGGGTCCTACAACGACGGGATCTGACGCCGATGCTGGCCCATGTCACCAATCGAAGCCGGGGCGCGCGCGGCTTTCAGAGCGTCGATCGGGGCACGGTGATGGTCGAACCCGGCGCTTCGGCGCAACTCGATCTCTCCGACCACCACCTCCATCGGGCCTGGGAGGCAGCGGGCGAGGTCGCGATCGCGGCGGTTGCCGAAGCCGATCCGGAGCAGGCCCAGCCCGACCGTGACGACGGCAAGCCCGCGGCGCGAAACCGTCGCGGACGAGGCTAAGCTTCGATCGAGCCTTCGTCGCGGCTTCCGCTCGACCCTGGAGACCCCCAATG
>JBBPYT010000179.1:0-3572 GCA_038199665.1 Hyphomicrobiales bacterium | reverse complement strand
ATGAGCGGCTGGGCTGAGAGCTGCGCTCAATGCGATCGCCAAAATAGCACCGAGGCTTCGTAACGGTGATCGTGTGCCCATGATAGCCTCCCAAAACGATGCCCCGGTCGAGACGAATTCCCCACTGCGGTCGCGCCGCCGTGCCATATTAGGCCGGGTGCAATGAGAAGAATATGAAATAAAGCAAGGTCGTCTTTTGCGCCTCAAGCCATTCGGCCGCCTGCGCTGCCGTCACTTCGGTTCGATTTCGGGCGAGGCCTGCTGCCATGATCCCACACTGGAATTTAGTTGACGAGACGCTCGAAAAAACTGACGCAGCCGCTTGATCTCTAAGGCAGATGCAAGCGCTCCAATGCCGGCAAGGCATTCGCGACGAGCCGCGCGGGCAATATTGGCCCGGTCGCCTCCGTCTTGCTTGCGGGCGAGCCTCGCATGCTCTCGAAGGCGCGGCGAACCGCCTCCGCTCCGTAACGGCGCTCGAGCCGGCGTACGATGAAGTGGGCGTGGGCGAGGCTCTGGTAATGGTCCATGAACGCGGCGTTGATCGCCGCTCCGGTGAATGCCCCAAGCACCGGCACGGTCTGGGCTACAATCTTTTGCGTGACCACCAATCCGAACCGCGAGGCGACCTGCCCGAACAGGCGCACCAGCACCGGGGCGCTTTCCTCGACGATGCCGCGTTGGACCATGTACCGCGCGGCCTCGGACACGGACTTTGCGAGCAGGGTGCGAGCCGCGAAATAGCTGCTTTCCCCGAATGAGCCCGTCTCGCGCCCGCCGCCGAGCGCGAACACTTCTATGCAGGCGAGGGCGGCTTCAGGTCCGGCGAGATCTTCCCCTTCCTCCCGCGCGATTTCGGCGACGGAGCGCAGGATCAGCGCCGTCGAAATCGGAAGTTCGAAGGGCAGGGTGACCAATCCGAAGGCGCCTCCGAGAGCTCCCGACGCCGTGACTGCGGCAAGATGCAACCGGGACGACGCGGGCCGTCGTTCATCCGTCAAGGTGGTCAAGACGGCCTTCATCGCATAGCCGAGCGCTTTCGCGGCAGCCGCGTTGGCGGCCTCGGCGATCTTCTCCGGCACGAGTTCTCCGGCGAACCCGATCTGCCGACCCAGAAGCCCGTTCAGCCGTGCGGCGAAACTGGAGCGTTCGAGGGCGGCCACCGCTTTCGCGAGATCGGTCAGGTCGGATGGAGTCCAACCCTCATCGCCGATCTGGCTGATGCCACGTCCCTCCAATGTCGAAGCGCTTTCTTCCACCATGCTTCAATTTGCTCCGCCTCGTTTGCAAGAACCAACGCGGCCGAGCCCGTTGGGTTCTTTTGCAGGTCCAGATTTCGCATAAGGGTCTCGGGAGACCCGACAACCGCCGCGTCGGGCGTCTCGAGGCGCCCGACTATCGTGGGGGCCTGAACAGAGGAACGAGAAACAGGACGCAAGCGACGATGAACAGGACGCTGCCGGTCAGCGCCGCCCAGTCGCCCGCGCGCCACGCCGAAACCGCGTACGAGATCGATGAAGCAAGGAATACGGCCCATCCGAGGAAGTGGTAGGTCTTCTCCTTCATTGCCCCCGACGCCTTGTCATCCCGGCCAGGGCACGACCCGCTCAGTGGGGGGCTTGCAGCTTTCCGCGGAGGCTTCCGATCCCGTTACGTCATAGTAGTCCGGCCCCTATGCGGGCAATGGGTGAAAGCCCGGATTGACGGGTCAGCAAATTTGCAACAGGGTTCGCACAGCCGCGGTTTTTCACCGTGGACGGTGCCTCAGGCGCCCATTTCGGAGTAGGGAAATGAGCAGGTCGATCGCATTTCTGACCGCAGCTGCAGTGATCGCTTCCATAGGGGGCCTTGTTCCGGCGCAAGCGGAAACCGTGATGCAACAATGCGGCCAGCAATATCAGGCCGCGAAGGCTGCCGGCACGCTCGGCGGCATGTCCTGGAACCAGTTTAGGACCGATTGTGCCGCCAAGCTGAAAGCCCAGCCTGCCGCGACCACTACGGTCGCGCCGGCCAGCCCGGCGCCTGCTACGACGGCAACCATTCCCTTGAAGCCCGACAGCACGGCCGCTGCTCCGCCTGCTCCTGCTCCTGCTTCGGCGAGCGTTGCGGCTCCGGCCAAGGCAGCGCCTGCCGCGACCGGCGGCCGGGCCGCCATGCTGACCCGGGAACGCCAGTGCGGAGCCGAGTGGAAAGCCCAGAAGGTGAACCTGGTCGCTCAAACTCCCGGCCTGACCTGGCCCAAGTACTGGAGTCAGTGCAACACGCGCCTCAAGGCGACTGGAAAATGAGGTTGCTTTTCGAGTCATCGTGGCAGGCTTGAGCGGATGGACGTAATCCACCGCCGATTCGCTCCGGGGCGTTCAGGTCCGGTTTGCCTCGGAGGCACGGCGTGCGCGGATGTCCCTCCCTCCCACCAAAGCGCTTGCTGCACGCCGATTCGGCCATCGAGCCTCTGCCGCGATTCGTGAGCTGCGGTCAGAGATAAGCATAGGCCGCGATGACCGCGCCGATCGCGCCGAGCAGCATCGACCCGTGCCAAGGCCACCGTTGCCCGCGCATGATGATGGCGATCGTCGCCACCGCAATTGAGACATGCAGCAGCGTGACGCCGGTCGTCAGGACGTGATGACGGCGCTCGTGGACGTTGCTGTCCTCGAGCTTGGCGTCCCGCTCCTTCTCAAGGTCCTCCGCCTTGCTTTTCGTGTCGTCGCTGTCCTGCTCGTAGCGCCTCGCCTTTTTGTCGTACTCCTCCGCCTTGGCGGCGTTCGAGGCGGCCGCGATGTCGTAAAGGTTCTTCTTGACGCTTTGTGCCTGGAAGAAAGCCCAGGAATCCGCGGCTTTGTTCTGGAGGAGAACGGAATCGTTCTTGTCCGAGATGGCCTTGCCGCTTTCGACCGTTTCCAGACTTCCTACCGTGGCGGCAAACACGGCCAGGATCGCGATCGTGACCGAGACTCTGGCCAGAAAGGGATCGCCGCTATGTGCCGCATGTTCGGCGTGCTCCGCATGTTCCAGATGTTCGGTCGTGGTGTTTTCCATGTTCGTCCCCGGTATGGTGCTTGGCGGCATACTCTTTGAGCAGCGGTGAAGCCATCTGCTTGAGCAGCGGTGGATCCATCTGCGGACTCGGCTTCCAGACGTGCTTATGCCCCGATGCTGAGGGCCCGGTCTCGCCCGTCCGCGAAGCGGTGGGCCATGCCGTTTGCATGGACAACCCCGCGAGCCTCCCCTTATAAGCGGTGAGAGAGCGTCTTCGCGGAGTCCAGGCCGTTGGGACGCAGTGCCTGATGTTCGGGAAAAAGGCCATGCAAGGCGGAGTTGCGGTCGCGGAGCCGGACCTTTCGGCTCAAAGGCGCGCCATGGTCGACGGTCAGATCCGGACTTTCGACGTCACGGACCAGCATGTCGTCCAAGCCTTTACCCTGCTGCCGCGCGAGCGCTTCCTGCCGTCCGAACTGCGTGGCTTCGCTTATTCGGACGCAGTGCTCACTCTTAAGAGCTCCACGCCGGGAGGCGAGGATCGTGTGCTGTTGCGGCCCATGCATCTCGCCCGCATGATCCAGGGCGCTCAT
>JBBPYT010000178.1:0-10036 GCA_038199665.1 Hyphomicrobiales bacterium | reverse complement strand
ATGAATTTCCGTCCGACGCGGGCTTGGCTGTGATCGCGACGTTCTTTTTATAGAGTGTCTGGACCAAGCTCGGGTCGTTCGGAGCATAGGTCGAAAACGCCCGGCTGTCGTTGAAGTGCCCCGAAATCTCGCTGCCAGCGATCGTTACTTCGCGAACATGTCCCTGATCAACTTCATTCAGAAGTTGACTGAAGGTAATATCCTGCGTTTGGGTCCGCTGGCCTGGGTTCTGGAACAACAGAACAAGAGCCACGACCAGGAGAAATATGATCACCCAAAGGGCAAAGTTCCGGAAATTCGGATTCATTTCGGACCCGTGTAAGGCGTTATCGATCGAGGCGGTGCAAAAACTCGTGGCATCCGCCCGAAAGGGCACGCTGCTCCAACGCCCAATGTAGGCTCTAGCCTTCGCCTTGCCAAGGGAAGCCGGCCAGCTTGCAGAACAGTTAGCCTTTTGAGCCGGATGTGGCTTGGGGGTGCCGTGGCGTTTCCCTCGCAATCTCGACAGCCGAACCGCCGCGCCATGAGACGATGGCCCCGTGCAGGGTGCGCCTGAACGACTGTCCGCGGCGATATGCCTTTTCCAGATCGTCGACCAAAGATTCTAAGCGGCCGAGGCGGGGCGGGCCGTCGTGCGCGAAGCCTGTGAGGCTCATCTCCAGGGCGCGAACCAAGATAACTGTCGGTTCTGCCAGGAGGCGCGACGCGGCAAAGGCTTGCCGGTCGGCGTCCGACGGAAGGCGCGACTCCTCGAGGGCCGTCTCGGCCTTCTCGCCGATCGCGGCAGCGGTGCGCGCGACACGCCATCCAAGCGTCGCCAGAACCTTCGCGTCCAAACCTTCCGCCGCCAGCAAAGGTAGCAGTCTGCGCATGCGGGCGCGCGCAAAGCGCAGGTCGCGATTGGCAGGATCCTCGACGAAGGACCATTGATTTGCACGGCAAGCTTCGACGAGGCGCTGCTTGGCGACTTCGAGGAATGGACGGTAGTGGATGATCCTACCCCGCATCACTGCCGGCCGCATGCCGGCGAGCCCCGCCAGGCCGGACCCGCGCGCCATCCTGAACAGGATCGTTTCCGCTTGATCGTCGAGCGTATGGGCCGTGACGAGATGCGTGGCGTCGATCCGGTCGGCGAGGCGGATCAGAAGTTCGTAGCGGGCCTGGCGCGCCGCCGCCTGGACGCCGGTCGCCGGTTTGAGGCCCTCCCAGGGCAGGATGTGAGCGTCCAGACCGAGCGCGTCCGCTTGATCGGCGACATCCCTCGCGACGCGGTCCGATCCCGCCTGCAAACGATGGTCGACCGTTGCGACGGCGAGCGGCGGAAACGACTCATGGCGTCTGATCGCAGCCGCGAAGTTCATCAGGGCCACCGAATCGGGGCCGCCCGAGACGGCGATCAAAATCCTGCCCGCGCCCTTCAGCGGAGCGAAATGGTGTTCGGCTTCTCCGATGGTGAGCGGCGCCTCGCGCGGCACTCGATCGCCTCAGCACTTGGAGCGCTTCAGCTCGCGCTCGACCCCGGCCCGTACGTCCGCCGAGGCGGTCGGATACTTGCGGTCCACCTCCTGATAGGTGGCACAGGCCTGTTCCTTGGCGCCCAGCGCGTTGAGTGCGATCCCGAGCCTCAGCAGAGCATCGGGAGCGCGGGTCGATCGGGTGTAATCCGTCGAAAGCTTCAGGAACTGCTCGGCCGCTTCGCGGTGGCGACCCAGCCGCGCGTAGCTTTCCCCGAGAAAATAGGTGGCGTCGGCCGCGAGGCGATCCTTCGGATATTTCTGCACGAAGCTCTGGAAACCATTCGCCGCGGCATCGAATTGCCCGTCCTTATAGAGGACGAAATTGGAATCGTATTCGCTCCGTGTGCCCCCCGGCGCGAGGCTCGCGACCCCCGCAGGCGCGGGGGCCGGGCGCAGGGCCGGGGCCGGAGCCGCGTCCGGCAGGGCATCGGCGACGGAAGCAGATGGACCCGGAGTCGGGGTCGCCGGTCGGGCAGCCGCTTCGATGCCGCCCGGCATCAGGTCCATCGGCGCGTGCGGCCCGCCTCCCGCAGGCTTACCCGGATCGCGTGGCGAGGTACCGGTGCGAGGCATCAAGGGCTCGCTGGGGGCCGTCGTTCCGAGAGGTTTGGGCGCGCCTGGCGCGTTTGGATCGGCACCGGGGTCGAACGCATCGCCCGCATGGCGGGTCGTTCTCGCAGCGACCGGGGCAGGAGGGTCGGCAACGATGGGAGCTGGAGCTTCGAGTGTGGCCGCGGCAACGTCGGAGGCATCCTTGGTATCGCCGCGCTTCTGCGGTGCGGGCCGAAGCGCGCCGGGCTGCGCGCCTCTGCCAAGGTCCTGGAAGCGGAAGTCGACGTCCTGCTGCATTTTGCGCAGTTCGTCTTCCAGCTTCTTGTTCTGAAACTGCAATTGCTCGATCTGGCCGGTCATCGACCGGATGCGGTCTTCGAGCCTTTCGATGCGGATCAGCAGCCCCGACGAGCTCTGGGCGTCGTCGGGAGCAGCATCCGGGTCGGCCTGTGTCAGCACAAGCGGAGGTCTATCGAGGGTGGCGGCCGCGCCCGCATGCCATGTCACCCCGTAGATGCACAAGGCAGCCACGACGAGACGGAGGGGAGGAAAACGTTCAGAGGTCGCCATCTTGGGTTCTCACGGCTTCGGTCAGGCGCTCAGCCGCAAGCTTTCGAGCTGACGGCCGACGTCCTGCCGACGCGGGTACCCCGCGAAAGGGTTAGGACTGGCCGCCGCTCAGAACGGTAACTGCGCGGCGGTTTTGTGACCAACACGAGATATCGTTGCATACCGCGACCGGCCGCTCCTTGCCGTAGCTGATCGTCTTGATACGGGATGCTGAAATGCCCTTGGCCGCGAGGTACTCCTTCGTGGACTCGGCGCGACGCGCTCCAAGAGCGAAATTGTACTCGCGCGTGCCCCGTTCGTCGGCGTTGCCCTCGATCGTGAACACGTAACGGGGATATTGCGACAGCCAGCGGGCCTGCTTGTCCAGCGTCGCCTGAGCGGTGGGCGACAGCTCCGTCTGATCGGTGTCGAAGAAAACCCGGTCGCCCACGTTCTGCGCGAAATCCTGGACGCTTCCGGGAACCGCGGCGCCGCCGGCACCATAGCCGCTCGCCCCGAAGGCTCCGTTGTCGGTGGCCGCATCTTTGGCGCATCCCGCCATCGCTACCGCCGCTACTACGGCCGCAGCGAGGCCGAGTCCCCGTGCGTATTGGAAAAACTGCATCCCGAAGTTCCTCGTGCAAGCGCCTGACAGCCACTCCTGTGGTCATAGCGCCGCGCTGGTTAAGCGAAGGTTCCGTCAACCTTGATGGATGGTTCCCCCGATGCACGGCATTCGTTGCGTCGGCGCTTTGTGGTTAATCCAGGGTTAATGGCGGGAATGCGGCAAACCTCGGCTCTCGCCGGCTTCGGCTGCTCTCGCGGCATTTTCTGCCCTCGCAATTTCAGGCGGCGGTTGCGTCGGCCTCGTCCGCCTCGAAGCGGCTGACGCGCAGCTTGCGCTCGGCATCCACCATGTAGTCCCGCGTTAGCGGGACGGTGTTGATCGAGCGCGTCAGCTGGGCCTGAAAGACCATGAAGCCGTAATAGCGGAAGCTCATTTCGCTGCTGGCGAGGTAGAATTCCCACATGCGACGGAAGCGATCATCATAGATGCCGTCCAATTGTGCCTGTCGCGCAAGAAGTCGCTCGCGCCATGCCCGCAGCGTCTGGGCGTAGTGCAGGCGCAGCACCTCGAGGTCGGTCAGAAACAATCCGCTTCGCTCGATAGGATCGATGACCTCGGACAGCGCCGGAATGTAGCCGCCCGGGAAGATATACTTCCTGATCCAGGAATTGGTCGGGCCCGGCCCGTACATTTTTCCGATGGAATGGATCAGCGCCACGCCCGACGGATTCAAAAGCTGCTTTACCCCGTTGAAATAGGTCGGGTATTGCGGGGTGCCGACGTGCTCGAACATTCCGACGGAAACAATCCGGTCGAAGGTCCCTTCGAGTTGTCGGTAGTCGATGAGCTCGAACGTGACCCGATCGGTCAGACCCGCGGCGCGCGCCCGGTCCCGCGCCACCGCAAGCTGTTCCTTGGACAAGGTGATCCCCAGCACCTTGATGTCTTCCGTGCAGGCCAGTGAAATGGCCAGGCCGCCCCAGCCGCAGCCGATGTCGAGAATGCGCTGTCCGGGCTTCAGCAGCAGCTTGGCCGCGATGTGCTGCTTCTTGTTGATCTGGGCCTGTTCGATCGTATCGTCGGGGCTTCGAAAATAAGCGCAGGAATATTGCAGGTCCTGATCCAGGAACAGGCGGTACATGGCCCCTGACAGGTCGTAATGGTGGGCCACGTTACGTCGCGAGGCGCCGATGCCGTTGCGGTGCAGGATTGCACTCATGGCCTTTCCGGCGATCCGCGACCAGAGATTCGCCCCGCTCGCGTGCATGGAAAGATTGGAGCCGATGAGCTCCATGAAGTCCCACAGCGTCCCCTGTTGGATTTCGAGGTCGCCGTCCATGTAGGCTTCGCCGAGATAAAGGTCGGGGTTAAGCGCCAGCCGCCATGCGGTGCTGTTCTTTTTGAGCCGGATCGCGACGTCGAGGCTCGCGGCGGGAAATTGCGCATCACGCTTTCCGACGACGATGGTTTCTCGCGGCGTGACCACGGTCAGCCTGCCGTGGGAGAATAGGCGCTGCAGTGTTGATCTCAACATGATGAACTCGGGTTTGGCCACGCAACCGACGTGAGCGCCCGCGTTTCGTTCAACACCGTCGAGAACACGGGACACCCGACTGGAAGCGGGGCATTTTCGGTGCGGAGTGTCTCCGCCCTCGCGCTCACGTCAATAGTGGTCTTCATATGCCGTCGCTTTGTCGAGTATAAGTCTTTATCCGGCGCCGGCTGGGGAAATTGGCCGCCTCAGGATGCGCCGAAAAGCGTAAGCGGGCAGCGAACCTCGCGCAAGGAACGCTGCCCTAGGCAAACGCCGGGAACGGCGTAGGACCGAGATCAGAAGTCGAACTTTTCGATGTTGTCCTTGGTGAAGACGAAGGGCGAGCCGAGCAGAATCTCGCTGCCGTTGATGATCTTGAGCTCGCCGAGCTTGCCTGCCTTCACCGAGCTGTCGCCCGGCTTCAGCGTGGCGTCGGCGACGGCGCGCATCACATACATCGCAGCGTAGCCGAGATCGACCGGGTTCCAAAGCACCACGGATTTCACGCAGTCCTTGGCCACGTAGGGCTTCATGGCATTGGGCGTCGCCAAGCCGATTACGGCGATCTTGCCGCATTTGCTCGCCTGGGTCACGGCTTCAGCGGAAGCCGGCGTCGCTACGCTGGTCATGCCGAAGATCCCCTTGAGGTCGTCTCCGTATTTGTTGATCAGCGTCGAGGCCTGATTGAAGGACAGGACGTTGTCTTCCTGTGCTTCGACCGTTTCGAGCCATTTCAGCTTGGGATGGCACTTGGCGGCGTAGGCCGACATTTCCGAGATCCAGCGGGCCTGGTTCGGTGTCGTGAACGTGGAGGTCACGATGGCGAAGCTGCCGTCCTCCCCGACCTCCTTGGACATGTTGTCGAGCAGCGACTTGGCGATGCCGTTGAACTGCGCCTGGTTGACGAACCACTGCCGCGCGTCCGGCTGTGCGTCGGCGTCGTAGCCGACGACCTCGATGCCTTTGCCCAATGCCTTCTTGAGCACCGGCGCGATCGCGACCGGATCATTGGCCGCGAACAGGATGCCGTCGACGCCGCTGGTGATGTAATTGTCGATGAACGTGATCTGTTCGTCGATATTAGCCTTGGTCGGACCGTCGGTCTTGACGTCGATGTTGCCGAGTTCCTTTGCCGCGTCGGCGATGCCTTTCGATGTGGCGTTGAAATAGCCGATACCGATGAGCTTGGGGATATCGACCACCGTCAGTTTCTTGCCTTTCCGGTCGGGCGGGTTCGTCGGCTTGCCACCGTTATAGGGTATCGAAGCCGTGCTGGCCGGAGTGGCATCGCAACCGAGCGGGTTGGTGGCGAGGTCGTCGCCGCCTGTCCAAGCCGAGGCCGCCATGGCGGTGCCCGAGCCAAGCGCGAGAACGAGCGTCAGAGCAGTCAAACGCACCATTGTTTCCTCCCGTGGTGTCGCGCAATCCCGGATGTCCGACGGCCGGCTGGCGCGATGGTTCCTTCAGCCGCCGTCACGGCGAAAAATGTTGGCGAGCAGAACCGTCAGGATCAGGATGGCCCCGATCACCACGATCGTACCGTCTCCCTTGATCCCTGCAAGCGACAAACCGCTGCCCAGTGCCTGCATGAGTGTGAGGCCGAGCACGGTTCCGATGATCGTGCCGCGCCCCCCGAAGATGCTCGTGCCGCCGAGGACGACCGCCGTTATGGCGGTGAGTTCGTAGCCGGTGCCCATATCGGAGCGCGTCGTCGACACGCGCGATACCAGGATGATCGCCGCGAGCGCCGCCGCGAAACCCGACGCAGCGTATATGGTCAGCTTCACCCGGTCGACCCGCAGGCCCGAAAACCGGGCCGCGACTTCGTTCGAGCCTACCGCATAGGCGGTCCGGCCGAAGGTCGTGAGCCCCAGCGCGAAAGCCGCGATGACGACGGCCACCAGCAATATCCAGAGCTGGTTGGGAACTCCCCAGCCTTCGCCCTGTCCGAGCGCCGCGAACCAGTCGGGGTAGTTGCGGACCGAACGCGCCTGGCTGATGCCTTCGGCCAGGCCCCGATATAGGGCGAGCGTCGCCAAGGTCGCGATCAAGGGGGGTACTCTGAAACGGGTGATGACGAAACCGTTGAACAAACCGGCCAGGATGCCGATCGCCAGGCCGAGCCCCATTGCGAGCCAGAGCGGCAGGCCGACATCGTGCCAGAGCACGCCGACGCAGATGGCGACCATGCCGACGATCGAGCCGACCGACAGGTCGATGCCGCCCGTCACGATCACGAACGTCATGGTGAGCGACAGCAGCCCGACCTCGGTCATCAGGCGACCTTGATTGAGCAGGTTTTCCGGCGTGAAGAAGCGGTCGGACCGTTGCGCCAGCACCGCGAAAGCGACGATGACCAGAGCCAGCAGGATGGTTTCGTGCCGAAGGAGCGTCCGCGCCGACATTGCGTACCTCCTCACAGAAAGCGGCGCCGTCGGGCCATATCGGCCAGAACGGTCGCAAGGATCAGGAGGCCGATGACGGCCCCGCGCCAGTAGGCCGATATGCCGACGAAGACGAAGGCCGACTCTATGGTGCCGAACAGGATCGCGGCCAGGGTCGAGCCGATCACGGTCCCGGTGCCGCCCAGGATCGACACACCGCCGATCACCGCCGCGGTGATTACCGTCAGTTCGAGGTTCGGCGGAACCGTCGACTGGATCACCTGCAGCTGGGTCCCGAAAAGATCGGCCGCGATCCCGGCAAAAAGTCCATTCACGGCAAACACGAAAACGATCGTGGGTTCGACCCGCAAGCCGGCGGCGCGGGCGGCCTCGCCGTTGCCGCCGACCGCGTAGATGGAGCGACCGGTGGCCGAATAGTTCATCCATGCCGCCATGACGATCGTCAGCACCACCATGAAGTAGACCGGGACCGGCACCCCGAACCAGCGCGATTGAGCCAGCAGGAAAGCCGGCGGCAGATTGCTGATCCAGGCGCCTGAGGTCACGCTGATGAGGCCGCCCCTGAGAATGGAGAGCATGCCGAGCGTCACGACAATCGACGGAATGCGGGCGTATGCGACCAGCACGCCGACGAAAGCGTCGACCATGATGCCAACTACGACGGGCACCGTCCACGCCACCCAGATCGGGAAGCCGTGCGTCGCCAGGGATCCGGCTATCGTGGCCAGAACGCCGATCAGGGCGCCCACCGAGACGTCGATCTGCCCGGCGATGATGACCAGGGACATGCCGATCGCCGCCACGGCGATATAGGCCTTGCCGGAAAAGATGCTGGTCAGGTTATTGCCGCTGAGGAACCGCGGGCTGTGGGCACCCACCGCGATGAACAGCACCACCAGCACGATCAGAATGACGATTTCCTGCCCGTGTGATTTGGCGGCCCTGACAGCACGCCCTGTCCCGGGCCGGGAGGGAGCCGCCACGCTCGTCATGAGGCTGCTCCGCCGGCACGGGTCATGGCCGCGCCGACTGCATCGGGCGTAGCGTCCGCCCGGTCGAAGCTGGAGACCATCCGGCCTTCGTTCATGACCAGAACGCGGTCGCTCATGCCGAGCACTTCAGGCAATTCGCTCGAAATCATCAGGATGGCGAGGCCCTGCTGCGCCAGGCGCACCATCAGGGCGTGGATCTCAGCCTTGGCGCCCACATCGATACCGCGCGTCGGCTCGTCCATGATGAGGATGCGGGGCTCGGTCGCCAACCATTTGGCCAGCACCACCTTCTGCTGATTGCCGCCCGACAGTTGCCGTACGATCTGCTCGGGGCCGCGGGTCCGGATGCCGAAGCGCCGGATGGCATCGCCGGCGCGCGCAGTTTCCGCCTTTCGGTCGATGACGAACACCCGGGACACCCGCTCGAGGATGGCGAGCGATAGGTTCTCGCGCAAGGTCATGGGTCGGACCAGGCCCTGCAGGCCCCGATCCTCGGGCACGTAAGCGATGCCGAGATCCCGAGCCCTGCGGGGAGAGTAAATCTCAACTGGTCTGCCATCGAGCAGGATCGCGCCACTCGTCGCCGGCGTGATGCCGAAGATGGTCAGCGCGAGTTCGGTGCGGCCCGAGCCGACGAGCCCCGCTATTCCCACGATCTCGCCGGCTCGCACCGTGAAGGATATGTCCTGCACCTTCCGGCCGTGCGACACTCCCTTGAGTTCCAGCACGACGCCGCCGCGCTCGGTCTCCATCTTCGGGAAGAGCCGATCCACCTCGCGTCCGACCATCATCGACACGAGCCCGGTTTCGTCGACCGCCGCGATGTCGTGCGTCCCCACCAAGGCGCCGTCGCGCAGAACCGTCACCCGATCCGCGAGCGCAAAGATTTCCGCCATGCGATGGCTGACGTAGACGATGGCCACGCCTCGCCCGCGCAAGCGGCGCACGACATCCATCAGGCGCCGCACGTCCGCCTCGGCCAAGGCTGCGGTAGGCTCGTCCATGATGAGCAGGCGGGCGTTCTGCGACAGAGCCTTGGCAATCTCCACGCGCTGGCGGTTGGCGACCGACAGGGTTCCGACCAGCACGTCGACGTCGAGGTCGTGGCAATCGAGGGAGTCGAGGAGGCCGCGCGCCTTTGTCCGCATGGTGTCCCAATCGAGCCCGCCCCAGCCTTGCCGGGGCGCATGGCCGATGAAGATGTTCTCGGCGACCGTGAGTTCGGGAAACAGCAGCAATTCCTGATAGACCACCGCAATGCCGACGCGTTGAGCGTCGCGCGGAGAAGCGAGCCGGACGCTGTGCCCCGACACTTTGATGTCGCCGGCGTCGGGCGCGTGGACACCGGCCATGATCTTGATCAGCGTCGATTTGCCGGCCCCGTTCTCGCCGAGAAGCGCATGGACTTCGCCGGGCCTCACGTCGAAGGACACGTCCTTCAAGACCTGGACGCCTGCGAAGGATTTCGAAATGCCGGAAAGCTCGACGAGGCTCATCGCAGCGCGGCGAGCCCAACCGGGAGGGCGACGGAATACGTTGCGAGCGGCGCGATTCGGCCGTCATGGGCTCGAAATGATGGGTGTCGCGCCGATTCGGCGCCTTTGCTGCTCGACATGCGCTTCTTCCCCGGCTCCGTGCTCGGCACGGCATTCTTTTGTTGTTGCTCGCAAGGTCTTCGGCTCGCGCGGCTCGCAACACTGTCGCCGAATTCGACCGTGGCGCCGACGGCAGAGTGCTGGCAAGCTGCACGTTTGGCAAGCCTCCGGCAACGAAGGCTCAGGGCTATCGCATTTGGCCGAGAACGGATCGGGCGAACGCGTCGGACCATCCGGATCGCTTGCGCTTGCGGCGTATGGATACGTCGGGTCTCGCGGATCGGAGGACGTTGAGGGCGAGTTTTCGCAGTGTGGTGAGGTTTT